>CAZTDL010000133.1:2466-9165 GCA_964612775.1 uncultured Lentisphaeraceae bacterium | reverse complement strand
ACACCCACCTGTTAGGATTCATCGGCAGCCATCACCCCGCAATCTGGATGGGGGACTACGGGCAAGTATCGCTCATGCCCGGAACCGGTCAGGTAACCGTTGACTTTGATGCTCGCAAGCAACCGTTCTCGCATACGGATGAAACCTGTACTCCCTATTTCTACCGCGTCACCATGGGCGATCATCCCGAAACGCGTATCACGACTGAGTTTGCGCCGACCACACGCGCCGTGATCATGCGTTTCGTCTTTCCGGAACGGCAGACACCGCATATTGTCGTCGATGCCAGCCGCGAATACGCCAAAGCACGTTACGCTGACCGTACGCCGGCCAACGGCTGGGTGAAAATAAACGCGAAAACGCGTGAAATCGTCGGTTACAACAAAGATCGGCACTACGCGCATCTCGGGACAAGCAAACCGAATTTCGCCGGGTATTTCGTGATTCAATTCAATAAGGACATAACATCCTTCGGCACGGCTAAAGCAGGAACCATGCGTGAAGGCGACCCCGAAAGGCAGGCGGATGAACTCCATGCCTATGTCCGTTTCGCCACAGGCACCGATTCGGTCATCGTCAAAATAGGCACCTCGTTCATCAGTGTGGAGCAAGCCCGCGAAAATTTACGACGAGAAATTCAGGACTGGGATATGGAAACGGTCAAGGCAGAGGGACGCGCCGCATGGAACAGTCAGCTAGGCCGCATGCGCATAGAAACAAAAGATGAAAATGCCCAACGCATCTTTTACACCTGTCTATATCATGCCCACCTCTATCCGCGCACATTCTCGGAATACGGTCGCTATTACAGCGCGTTCGACGACACCATTCACACGGGAGAACATGCCTACAACGACTACTCGCTTTGGGATACCTTCCGAGCCTTACACCCGTTGCTAACGTTGACGGCACCCGAACGGGTGGCACCGATGATTACGAGCCTGCTGAACATGTATCAGGAGGGAGGTTGGCTGCCTCTCTGGCCTAACCCGGGGTATACGGGCATGATGATCGGATCGCCCGCCGATCCTGTGATTGCCGACGCATGGCAAAAAGGCTTACGCGATTTCGACCTCACATTGGCGTATCAAGCAATCCGCAAGAGCGCGCTGACCCCGCAGTTCGGCGATGCAGACAAAAAATGGCCGAATGTGGGGCCTTTTGGCAGCGGTCTCGGCTGCAACGGCAATACTCCTGAAACACGCGGCGGTCTCACGGAATACATGAAGTTGGGTTATGTTTCATCAGACACCTGTCTCGAATCCTCTTCAAGAACATTGGAATACGCGTATGAGGACTATTGTGACGCCATTCTGGCAGAAGCGGCCGGACACACCAAAGATGCCGCCCTTTTCAAAATCCGAAGCAAGAATTACCGGAACGTGATCAGGAACGGGCAACTCTGGATGCGAAATTCAGCGGGCGATTGGCTCGTGCCCAAAGTAGCGGTCGACATTACTGAAGGTGAATCGTGGTCATACCTTTTTTGTGCCATGCACGATGTGCCAGGACTCATCGACTGTTTCGGCGGACGCGGCAACTTCATCAAAAAACTCGATGAGAATATGGCCTGCCACAACGTCCATGGCAATGAACCCCAACACCACTATCCATACCTCTACGACTACGTCGGTCAGCCTTGGAAGACGCAGGCCATCGTTCGTCAAATTCTGACGACCAAGTATAAGAACGCCGGTTCGGGCGGATATGATGGCGACGAAGATTGTGGACAGATGTCAGCATGGTATGTTTTCAGCGCGCTAGGCTTCTATCCTGTCGCCCCCGGTTCCGGCGACTATGCGATCGGCAGTCCGCTTTTTACTGAAGCTGAAATTTCAATCGGCGCACCGTATGCGCCTGCACAGTTCAAAATCATTGCTGAAAACCAGTCACAGACTAATGGGTACATCCAAACCGCAACGCTCAACGGAGTTCCGCTTCAGCATCCATTCATCAAGCATGCTCAAATCGTCGAGGGCGGCACACTTTCATTTACGATGGGGCCAACGCCTAACCCGTCATGGGGAACGACTTCCGGCTTGCCGTGAACGGACGGCACGGCTATTGTATCTGGCATATATGGATACGTTCAAAACGCTGATGCCTTGGTTCCGTCTGGTTCGACTGCCTAACTTGTTGACTGTGCCCGGTGACGCTTTAGCCGGCTTCCTTCTTGCCGCCGCGACCCTGTCACAACAGCCAAAAAATATTTTGATATTCGCGACGACTGGCGCAGCGCTCTGCCTTTACCTCTTTGGTCTGATTCTCAATGATATCATGGACATCGAGATCGACCGTCGCGAACGCCCGGATCGTCCTCTTCCTGCGGGTTTGATCTCGGTCCACCAAGCGCGCATGGCCGCGATCGCGATGGCGCTCTCGGGGCTTAACCTCGCTTTGGTCGCGGGTCGCCCGGCACTCTGTTTGTCCGCAGCACTCGCAGGCCTCATCGTCTTGTACAACGCGCTTTTCAAGCGTATTCCTATTCTGGGCGTTTTAACAATGGGCTTATGCCGCGGACTGAGTCTGCTGCTTGGTTCCGTTGCCGCGTATCCAGATCTTTTCACAAAATCCACCTCTTCATCCGTACCGATATTCGTTGCGGCCTGCGGTCTGACGCTATATGTGGCAGGTTTTTCGGAAGTTGCGAAAAACGAAATGGATGAGAGCAAACCGCTGACGCGCACACGTTGGATTCCTTTTTTTTCGCTCTTATTTTATCTTCCGGCTGTTTTGATAACCGCGAGTACTATTAGAAAATTTGATTCCTTCACATCGGCCGCCTACGTATTTCTGATGGTCATGACGCTTTTGCGCGCATGGCTTTTGGGCGGCATGCTGTATCGGCTTCAGCCGATCCCCGTCACAGTCGGAGGACACATCCGCAATTTGCTGATGGTACAGGCGTGTTTGTGCGTGACGGCAGGACGGGCAGGTCTATTCCCGGCGGCAATCCTTGTCGTGATCTCTTTCGTCTTTAAGCGTCTAGCCGCGCGTTTTTACAGCAGTTGACACATCTGTTTTGCCGCACATGCGCTCCCAGATAATGTCTTCCCCGCACTTTCTTGAAGCCTATGATTGACAACGACACAGCGGAATGGTTAAATACACGCGTTTTTGCGCCGCAAAGGCAAGTGGGGGTATAGCTCAGTTGGTAGAGCGCTTGAATGGCATTCAAGAGGTCAGGAGTTCGAACCTCCTTACCTCCACCACTTAACAACTTCCATAGGCCGATGATTTTTTAAATCATCGGCCTTTTTCTTGAACACATTTCGTCATTTGAACTGAATCTGAGCGGCTTCCTTCAATTGCCAGTTCTCGGCATTCGTACCTTCAAGGCAACGCGACACGTCGTCTTCGGCACGATAGAGCCCCAGATTGAATGCGACCTTTTTACCGGATTCCGGCTTGATGCCAAGCGCCTCGAACGGGATTGCCCACTCGCTGCGCCAACCGCTCTTCCAATCGCCTTTGGTTTTACCATAGGGTTTAGCCACAAATCGGACGCCCTTACCGAGATTCGCCGCAGCTTCGGCCGAAACGCCCGCATCCATCACGCTCACACACGTTCCGTCCGCGAAACCACGAACCACAAAGACACCCCTGCTGCCCTCAAGGCAGACCTCGACGCCATCGTCCTTTCCCCACACGCCGCCTTTTTTCAGTTTACCAATATCAAAGAGGACGACATTCACCGCGATATATAGATTTTGATCGTCATACGAGAACTCCGCGAAGGCAGGCGCGCCGCCGGCACTCCAGCGCGATGAGACGCGATCAATACTCTGAAGCGATCCCGGCCACTCCTCTGGCCCGATTTCGCCATCTAAAACCGGCGGCTGAGGCGCATGGACAATGAGCACGGGATAGGTGCGACGTCCAGGCGCAGATGAGGCGGGCATCGCATCACTGATCGAAAACGTCTGGGGCACACCGCTTTTTCCGAAACCACCCCGCATCACAATATTGTTTGTCCATACGGTCACAGCGTTCGGCGGCGAGACCGTAATCGTACCCGGCGCAAAAACGGTATTGCCCGTAAACGAGCACCGCCGTGAACGGGGAAACGAAAGCGTCATATTGGTTTCTGCGATAAAAGCGTTGTCGCGAATGATTAAACCGGTCGTGATGTGGTTGTGCGTTGGACGTTCCACGCCGATCGACACATTGCGCTCCACGAGACAATCCTCTGACCCCTCATCGAGATAATAAGATGAGACACCATATCCCTCCCCCATTTTCACCACATCGCGCACCACATTTCCGCGCATCACGCTTTTTCTCATACTTCCGTAGATCGCACCGCCATCCTGCAGTTCACGCATAACTCGACGAATGAGGTTTTCCTCGAATAGATGTCCACCGCCTCCCCCGGTGATACCGCAATAGGGCACGTCGTGAATCTCATTTCGAAAGACATGAAATCCCTTTTCATCTTTCTCCGTGAATTTGTGATGCACCGTAAGCGCCACAGCACTCGGATGGTAAAGCCCCACATGGTGAATATAGTTACTGGCAACGAGACTGTCCCGTCCCCCCGTTCTGATGCCGCAGGCACCGATATCATGCATATGGCCGTTCTCGATACGACACTCCGAGAGATTCCACGACTGAATCCCCTGTCCACCCACATTGCAGATCTCGAGATTTTCGACCGCGCACTGACGCGCGTTCACAATATTGAGAGCACCGTCATATGCGCCGGCACCGAAGCCGGCGGGCTTAAGCGGAGTTGTTGTGGCCTGAACAGAAAAACCGCGCAAAGTAATTCTTTCCGCCAGCGCCGTATCGCTGCCCATAATCCGGATAAGACGCTCCATCGTCGGAGCGACGACCTTGACTTTTGTCATGTCTTCCCCCGGCAACGGCCAGTAGACCACACGCCCTGCCGCGCGATCGAGATACCACTGTCCGGGTTTGGTCATGCCTTCACGCGTGTTGAAAACGACATACTTTTTCACGCCGAAGGCCCCTGCCGGCGACTTTGAAGACGTCGAGAAAATCAATACATGACGAGTTGTGTCATTAGTGGCAACACCCACAAGCGATTCGTCCCACATGTGGTAAACGCGCACCTCGGCATTTCGGGCCTCAAGCGAGGCAGGCAAATCCTTTGGTTCATAGGCCAGAGTCGTCAACTCTTCATGGGTCGGCTTGCGTTCCCAACCGCCACCGACGGAAGAGAGCCATCTGACATCAAACGCGCTCTTGTGCTGAAAAGTGCCGGTTGCGGGCAGACGTGCCCGTTCCGGCATCTTACCGTTTACGACCAGCGCACGGAAATCCCACTTTCCCGCCCTGACCTCGGGAAGGTCGGCATACCAAAAGGCTCCGCCGTCGCGCTGCCAGTCCGTTACCCTTTTGCCGCCGAACAGCGTAACGCTGTTCGGCTCGGCCGCTTCAACGGTTAATCCGTTGTCTTGCGCGGTGAATTCGACCGTCTTATCAAGAAAATAGTCTCCTTTCAGAAGGATAATCCGATGCGGTCCAGGCCCCGCTTTACGCGCGGCATCCCTCGCCGCGATCAACGTCGGCAGCGGCATGTCTTTTGTTCCTGCGGCATGGTCTGCCCCCGTTGGAGAGACAAAGAAATCAAGCCCAAAAGCGACACTGTTCACCAACAGAATCATCCCCCCTACTATAGTCCCTCGTCTATCTATCGTCACAGCGTCCCCCTTTCAATTACGCAAAGCGAACAGTTCTATACTGATCAACTCAACTGAATCTTACCTGCAAGCCTCATCAGTCCGAACGTCGAAACAACTGAAATCAATAACAGCACACATCCGAGCGTAAATTCACCAAAAAGCAGATAACCGATCCCGAACAGCGCAGTCCAGACTGACAAACACCCAACCATCATGCAGAGCAGCCCCATCGGAACATCCCAGCCGAATGCCACGTTTTTCACGTTCGAGGCACGCTCGATCTTACGCCAACCAGGCCCGCCGGTACGAATCTTACTGCAGAAATTTTCCAACACCTCCCTTTTTTCCGGCGGCGTCAGATAGGTTACAACCAGCCATCCGACGGTCGTCAGGACAATGCCGGTCACAAGCTTCCAAGAACTATAATCCATGAGGTGAAACAGACCGGATTCTTTCATGGCCGATTCGACCCCCAGCGGCCCAGCTCCCCACTGAAAAAAACACGCCACGCCGAAAGAAATAATCATGGCGGAAATCTCACTCCAAGCGGTAATGCGCCACCAGAACCAGCGCAAAATGTACAGCAGCCCCGTACCCGCGCCGATCTGCAAGAGGATGTCAAAGGAATCCTTGGCATTGCGCATCCACAGCGCGACAAGACCTGATAACACCAGCAGGGCTATCATGGTGACACGGCCTATGGCCACCGCCTGATGCGGCGAGGTCTTTCGGTTTACAAAGCGCATGTAGAAATCCTGTACGACATAAGACGAGCCCCAATTCAAATGCGTAGCGATCGTAGACATGTATGCGGCGATAAGCGATGCCACGATCAACCCCAGCCAGCCTTTCGGCATCGTTGAGATCATACCCGGATAAGCGATATCGTTGCGCAAGAACTGGTCGTCCACCTTCGGAAAAGCTTTGGCGAGACTGCCGACGCCCAAGCATTCGGCCTTCGCTTGGCGAACCTGCATTCTTTCAGTCTCAGCCATCTGCGTCTTATCGGCCGAATACTGTTCAACGAGCGCGGGATGGGCATTAAGCCAAG
>CAZTDL010000133.1:0-2456 GCA_964612775.1 uncultured Lentisphaeraceae bacterium | reverse complement strand
AGCCGTTGCCGCATCCTGTTCGGCTTTGGGCGTCATCGGAAAATGAACCAGCGAAACCAACGCCACAATGATCCACGGCCAAGGCCGCATCGCGTAATGCAGAAAATTGAAAAGCAAGGTCGCGCCAACGGCATTCTTCTCGTCTTTTGCGGAAAGCATTCGTTGCGCAATATAGCCGCCGCCGCCCGGCTCTGCACCGGGATACCAGACATTCCACCACTGAACGGCGACCGGAAGGATAAGCAAAGTCATCAGAGCGGAAAGATTACCTGAAGCAGAGGGAAACATCGCCATTTTCGATTGAACGTCTACGTTTGAGAAAAGCTCTTTTAAGGAAGTAATGCCTCCCACATCGGGCGAATGAACAGCATAAACGGCCGCGAAGATCGCGCCCACCATGGCAACCGCATATTGGTAGAAGTCGGCCCAGATAGAACCGGTAAGCCCGCCCAGCGTCGCATAAACGCCAACGCCTGCCGAGGCGCAAATCAACGTGGCGACCGGCGACAGGCCAAACATCACCTGCCCGATCTTGATAGCCGCAAGCGAAACCGTGGCCATAATCATAATGTTGAAAAAAACGCCGAGGTAAAGTGCACGGAACCCTCGTAACGCCGCAGCGGGGCGGCCGCCATACCGGATCTCATAGAACCCGAGATCGGTGTTCAGTGCGGAGCGCCGCCATAACTTTGCGTAGACGAAGACGGTCATCATGCCTGTCAGCAGAAAAGCCCACCACGCCCAGTTTCCCGACACGCCTTGCGTGCGAACAATATCTGTAACAAGGTTAGGAGTGTCACACGAGAACGTGCAGGCCACCATCGAAACACCGAGCAACCACCACGGCATCGATCGTCCAGAAAGAAAGAAATCAGAAGCGCTCTTGCCGGAACGGCGTGCCGCCGCAGATCCGATCACAATCACCGACAATAAAAAAACAATGATGATGACGGCGTCCAATAGCGAGATCTTCAGCATATCCTTATGATCCTTTCCTCGGGAACAATGAACCTTTACGACAACTCATCTTGCCGAAGAATATCATGAACACGATAAGGTGACAAAGGGAAAGATCGACGGGATAAAAGCACGGCCGAGGTCACCCGAAGAACGTATAGGAACCGTTCTATTTTTGGCCGCATGTTTCCGCCCGTTCGACGACCAACGTGCGGACAGAAGGATGGGTGAACCGGCGGTTATACTCCAAGAGCGCGGGATAAAGTTCCGGAGAAGCCTCACCGCTGCACCGTGCAAGACGCCGCGTAAGCTGTACCTCCACCCTCATGTCATCCCGTGTCAGAGTCTGAACATCATAGTCGAGCGTGCCAAAGCCACACGGCAACATCCAGTGCCGTGATTCCGGAACGAGTTGCAGGCGCGTATAACCAACAGGCAGGATAATGCGGCACGTAAGTTCAGAGGTGTCGGCAAAGTCCAAAAACAAAGGGTTCACGCGCGTGTCGGCACGAAGCGGAAAAATGGCCCCCGCGACCTCAGGAATCAACAACGTCAACGTACCGTTCTGAACCACCGCGTAATTCTTGGCTTTGACTCCGAACGTGCGAAAACCCGGATAAGCTGTCGTTTCGGTCACCAAAGCAGAAGCCGCTTCAGCTGATTTCGACACCGAGCCAATTAATTCCAAGTGATGGCGTCGAAAATCTTCAGGCAACATTTCTCGATATTGTTTACGAAACGCCCCCACCCGTGTTCCGAAATACCAATTTGTAATCGTAATCGCGGCTGTCCCCGACTCATCGAGATCAATCGTCCAAGCGTTCTTTTCCCTGTTCTTCAGCGGCGTTGAGACCTTAAGAATTTCCGTCTTACCATCCAATGCGAGAGCATAGGCACCGTCAAAAGCCGATGTGCCCAGTTCATCGTACTGATCTCCCTCATTCAGATAGTAAGCGGTTCCTTTGTGATATGCCACGACGAGCGGATAGGCGAAACATCCCAACTGAGGCACATCTCGCGAGGGTTGAGAAAAAGCGGGATAACGGGTGGTGTCCCGACTCACAAAAACGATCCGGGCATCAAATCCGGCCGCATCCAACATAGAAGCGAGAAGAATGGCGCGATCGGCAGGATGCCCATACTGGTCCGCCAACGTACGGTCCGGCGACGAGAATGAATCGGGCGGCAACTCCAAGAACGACGGGCCTTCAGGACGAATGGTCCGCAAAACCTCATCGCGAATAGCGAGCATGCGGTCACGCGGTGCGGCAATGCCGTTGATTAAGTCCTTCGCACGACGACGTGCGGCATCGTCATGGTCAGAAGCGGCTTTGATCGCGCAGCGTAAGCGACGGGCATACGGCTTCCACTCGCCGAATGAAACATAAAGGGTAGGCTTGAAGAAATGCCATGGCGGCAACTGCCCTTCTGCGCGCACGACAGGCTGCGCGGGCGCGCGCCACGTGCGAATCACAGACGTGGCATTGGTTTCCGCGGTC
>CAZTDL010000132.1:0-9192 GCA_964612775.1 uncultured Lentisphaeraceae bacterium | reverse complement strand
GACCGTCAACCATTTGCCGAAAGGCGCAAGCTCGCCATAGAAACTGGTCTCAAGCATCTTTATGGGATTCTGCGTACCAGAGATCTGCCGCACCAGACTGGCAAGATTAAAGGCCAATTCGCAGTAAGCGCGCTCAAGACCGACAGGGATGTCACGGTTCACGATGCAACTCATGTCGGCCTTCTCGTCCAAATCGATCAGTTCCTGCGCCGCGCGTTCAGCCGCCACGAAGTTCGCTTCCTGCGTGTTGGCCCCCAGATGCGGCAACATAAGGTCCGCGATATCCGTCATGCTCTTGGGGCCAGCCTCATCTTTCGGATAGACGTCATTCAGATAACGCAACGATTTCTCCGCCTTGAACGCGCGCAAAGCGTCCTCATCGACAATGCCGAAACGCGCGCAGTTTATGATCGTCGCGCCCTTCTTCATCAGGCCGATCAACTTGGTCCCCACCAGCCCCCGCGTACCATCGCCGCCGGGAATGTGCAACGTCACATAATCGCACTGGCTGAAAATTTCCTCCAGCGAGGCGGACTCGATGCCGAGGTCGCGCAAACGGTCGCTGTTGACAAGGGGATCATACCCCAGCAGATTGCATTCAAAACCCTTCAGACGTTTGGCGACCAAGCGTCCGATATTGCCAAGCCCCACGATGCCGACCGTCTTTCCCGTCACCTCGCGGCCCATATAAGTTTTCTTTTCCCAACCGCCCGCACGCGTGGTGATATCCGCCGCAACGATGTGGCGCGCATCGGCGAGCATCATGGCGATCACCTCTTCCGCGACACCGTTCGCATTCGCGCCAGGCGTATTCATCACATCCACGCCCCGTTTACGCGCATGCTTGATATCTATCGTGTCAAAGCCCGCACCCGCGCGAACAACGACCTTGAGCTGAGGCAACGCGTCAATAACGGCCGCAGGGACTTTCTCGCTGCGCACGATCATCGCATACGTGTCAGGATGCGACTTGACCTGTTCCTCCAACGGAGTCTTGGCATCTTGAATAACCTCATAACCGCCATGTGTCTTCAGGATGTCGGCCGCCACGGCGTCCAGCTTGGTCGGAATCAGAACTTTTTTCATGCTTCTCCAGTCCCTCAGGGTTTGATACTCTCAAAACAACTTTGGAAACCAGCAGGTGCGGTAACGGCACCTCTGTTGCCCGTTGAAAACAAGGTGTAACTTTAATCTTGTAGGCGGCGGGAATCAAGCACCGTTACAAAAAGGCAGGCATTTTCAATGGCCGACATGGCCGAAAAAGCCGGAACAGGAAACGTATGTTTTTGCATGGAAGAAAAGTATGGCTCGCGACGCTCATGATGACCGCCACGGTTTGCACCGGACTCGCGCAAATGGGCCGAGCAGGCGGAACGCGCGGATATGCCAGCGATTCTTTCGAGGGGTTTGCGGCGCTCGACGAGGACACGCGCATTCCCCAAAAGGAAAAATCCTTTTGGTATTCGGTGGACGCTACGACCCCGGCCGCACAACTGGAGTATGCCGCCAAGCTGGAAGCCCGAGGCAAAGACCGGTCAGCCCGCCGTGCCTACGAGGCGCTCGTGCGCGAATGGCCGACAGCGCTTGAATCCGCGCAGGCGCAACTCGCGCTGGCACAGCTTTTTGAAAAAGCTCAAAAATACGACAAGGCCTTCGACGAATACCAGTATCTGCTGGTCCATTTTTCCGGCCATTGTCCCTACACCGAGGTTCTGGATCGCCAGTACCGTCTTGCCAATAGCATGCTCCATAACAATAAAAGCATGTTCGGCTGGCGAATCAGCGGGACCGATTCAATCCGTGAGCGTTTCGAACTGATTGTCCGCAACGCGCCGCGCTCGGCGATCGCTCCTGAAGTCCTGCTGATCATCGGCAGCATGCGCGTCGCGGAAAAAGAATTGCAGGAGGCTATCTCGGTTTACGACGGACTGCTGAATCGTTTCCCAAACGCGCCCCAAGCGACGTCTGCCATTTATCTTGCGGCCCAATGCCGATATGAACTCGCGGTCAAACACAGTTACAACGAGCCTCGCGCCCGTGAAGCGATCGCCTTTTTCAAAGCGGCTCTCGCCCGCATGCCAAACCATCCGCAGAAGGAGCAAATGACCGCTTGGCTCAACGAGTTGAACGCTCTACTGCTTGAGCAAAACTACATTCAAGCTGTCTTCTACGACACCAAACAGCGGAATGTTGAGGCGGCCAAGACGGCCTATCGCCGTTTTCTTACTGAATTCTCTGATTCGAAATATGCACAACAAGTCCGTGACCGTCTCACAGAACTCGAGAAGGGCGCGAAGCCTCTTAAATAAGGGAGAGAAACATCATGCGTTTGCATTCATTACTCACGGTTACCGTCACAACGGCTCTGTTTTTCGCCACAGGATGCTCCACCTACAGGTTCAGATCTTCCGTTCCTGAGGAGTTGCGCACCATTGCCGTCCCGGTTTTCGAAAACGATTCCGGATATCCGGAAATTGACGCTGTGGTCACCCAATACGTGCTACGCGAGTTCGAACGCGAAGGGACCTTCAAAATCAGCAGTATGGACAACGCATCGCTTAAGCTCCTTGGCAAGCTGGTTAAATCGGATATCCAATCGCTCAACTACGACCGCAATTACGGTTCAAGAACGTCGGAGTACCGTTATTCGCTGGTGGTTGAGATCACCCTTGTCGAGCGCGGCAC
This sequence comes from uncultured Lentisphaeraceae bacterium, assembly GCA_964612775.1. Lineage (GTDB taxonomy): Bacteria > Verrucomicrobiota > Kiritimatiellia > RFP12 > UBA1067 > DAOPZC01. The sequence continues at coordinate 6,507 of CAZTDL010000132.1, read as the reverse complement.
AGGCAAGCTCCTGATAGACGGCATGAAAGTGAAAGCCAACACCACCTTTCTCACCTACGGCGATATGCTCACCGGTTTACAGGACGCCCAACCCCGCATCGCGAAAGAGTTGGCCCGCGCCATCGCCGACGCCGTATTGGCGCACTGGTGAACCCTTCGCCATGAAGCTTCACGACACACAGCGTGTCGAACGTGCGATTCTTGCGCAAGTCATTCTGTCCAAGACGGATGACCTGGAGGCGGCTGACTCGCTACTCGAGCTCGGTCGTCTCGCGGATACGGCGGGATCGGATGTCGCCGGCCAACTTACCCAAAACCGCGAGAAACCGGACGGCGGCACGTTCTTCGGCTCAGGCAAGGTGGAAGACCTGAAATCGCTCATCGCCGAAAAAGCCGCCAACACCGTCATTTTCGACAATGAGCTCAGCGCCGTCCAATCGTTCAACCTTGCAAAAGAGCTCGGCGTACGCATCATGGATCGCACGGAGATCATTCTCGAGATCTTTGCGCGCCGGGCCAGAACAGCCGAGGCCCAAACCCAAGTCGAACTCGCCCAGCTCCAATTCCAGCTCTCACGCATTCCCGTCACTGCGGCTCAGCAACGTTTCAAGGGCGGCATCGGCATGAAGGGCCCTGGCGAAAGCCACCTGCAACTTCGCAACGAGCCGTTGCGCCGCCGGATCGCAGAACTGAAAAAGAAGCTCGAAACGATTCAGGCCCGTCAGACAACGCGCGACAAAGCGAAACGAGAATGGCCTGTTGTCTCGCTGGTCGGCTATACCAATGCCGGAAAATCCACCTTGCTCAACACGCTCACAAATGCTGAGGCCTATGTGGACGACCGCCTTTTTGCCACGCTCGACACCAAGACACGTAAAGTCTGGCTCTCTCCAAAACGGCAGATCATGCTTACCGATACGGTGGGGTTCATCCGTAATCTGCCCCACAATCTCGTGGCCTCGTTCAAATCGACCCTTGACGTTGCCGTTCAAGCCGACTTGTTGCTCATAGTGATCGACGCCGCCTATCCGCGCGTCGAGGATCATATCGCCGTCTGTCGAAAAACGCTCGAAGAGATCGGCGCAAAAGACGTGCCGTACCTGCTCATTCTGAACAAGTGCGATCGAGGCCATGCGGACAACGCGGTTCTGCACCTCACGGAAAAATACCCGCACGCCCTGCCGGTTTCGGCCAAGACCGGCTATGGGCTCGACCTCCTCAAGCAGGCCATGATCGAGGAACTCCAGAAATGCTGCACGTTGTGGCGACTCCCATCGGCAACCTCTCGGACCTGAGTCCGCGCGCATTAGATGCGTTGAAGACCGCCGACCTCATTGCCTGCGAAGACACGCGCCGCACATGGGGGCTGCTGAGCGCGTTCAATATCTCGCGCCCTGAAATGATCTCCTATCGGCAGGGCAATGAAGAACGCGCCGGCGACCATATCATTCAGGCGTTACAGGCGGGGCGGACCGTCGTGCTCTGTTCCGATGGCGGATACCCCGGCATCAGCGACCCCGGTTACCGTCTCATCCGACGTGCCGCCAAAGAAAACGTGGCCTTTGATGTCATTCCCGGCGCGTCAGCCGTGGATATTGCGCTGCTCTCCTCGGGGTTGTCCACCTCCAGCTATACGTTTAAGGGTTTCCCTCCCCGTAAACCCGGGGCCCTGCGCCGGTTCTTCGAAGAGGAAAAAGAGCAGCCTCACACCCTCATCTGTTTCGAGTCACCCTTTCGAGTCGCGCCAGCGCTCAAAGCCGCCCTTGAGGTGCTGGGGGACCGGGAGGCCGCCGTCTGCATCGAGCTCACCAAAGCGCATGAGCGTATCCATCGCGGCTACCTTTCGGAACTCATCCCTCAATTCGACGGCAAAACCGTCAAGGGCGAGGTCGCTTTCGCGGTCGCCGGAGCCAACCCGAAATTCGCCCGAGACACCGAGGAAGACGACCGTCAAGAATGACCCGTCCGCGGGCAGTAAAGGATGCTCGCGTTCTCCGTTTTTCCCTGCTGCAGGCGTGTCGTTTCTCATCCAAATTCGTCATGCGTTTTCTATTTCTACAACTGCCGCGTCTCGACACCGACATCACATCGCCAGGCGAGAATCTCATGCCCGCGGCGGCCTGTCTGCGTGCGGCCTTGGAGCGCTCGGACGAGACACACCATTGGGAAATCGTCGAAACGCCCATTTGCCAGAACGATGCGGCCGACGCCGCGTTTGCGGATCACGTCGCATCGCTCAATCCAGATGCCCTTTCCGCAACCTGTTACCTCTGGAATATCGAACGTACGCTTCACTTGCTTCGGCTGCTGAAACGCCGTCTGCCTTTTCTTAAGATCGCCATCGGCGGCCCCGACATCGCCGCGAACCACCCGCTGCTGTCGTCCGAGAACGGCACGCCACGCTCAACGTTCGACACGCGGGTGCCAGCCGACGTCCTTGTTGTCGGCGAAGGCGAAACCGTTTTTCCGGATGTGCTGCTTTTTTTCCGCACCGGGCATGCGCCAAACTTTCGCGGTGTCTCATGGCGTACCCCCAACGGATTCTTCACAGGCGTACGACCGCGCCCCGTTAAACCGCTCCAAGAGCTCCTGCCCGCTCCCGATCATCCGATCAACTGTCCCGACGCCTACGGCATGGCTTACCTGGAGACCAACCGCGGTTGTCCTATGCGCTGCGCTTTCTGCTGCTACAACCTCCGCCGCAACTCGACGACCAGTCTTCCGCCGGAAGAGGTCGCGGCCCGCATCCGTATCTTACGCCAGCGTGGCGCTAAAGAGATCCGTCTCATAGACCCCACCTTCAACGCGCACCCGCGCTTCGACGCGATTTTGGATGCGATGACGCGTGAGAATCGCGATCACGCCATCGCCTTTTTCGTCGAGATCCGCGCGGACACGCTAACGGATGAGCAGGCCCGGCTGTTGGCGGCAGCGGGCGTCGCCGAAGCGGAGGTCGGCATTCAAAGCACCGATCCGAAAGTCTTGAGACTATTGAACCGCCCGCTCAATGCTGACCGTGTCCTGCGCGGTATCGGGGCGTTGTTGCGCCACGGCATCAAACCCACTTTGGATTTCATGTACGCGCTTCCGGCCCAAGACGAGAACGACATTCAGCGCTCGCTGGACTGGCTCACACGCTTCGGCGACGCCATCCATCCGCAGTTTCTGCCCACCCTGCTGTTGCCCGGCACGGAATTACGCGACCGAGCCGAAAAACTCGGGCTCCATGCCCAACGGCAGCCGCCCTACCGTGTGCAGTCGACCGATAGGCTTTCCGCGCGCCAGCTTGCCAAGATCGAAACGTGGGCGAACGAGCGTCTCGGCGGTTTCGACTCGCCCGCGCAGCGTTTCGTCGGCGTGCGGTTACCCGACCTTTTCCCGGCGCGGATTCGATTGGACGAAGCTCGACACGCGACCTTCGACACGCGACAGGGCTGGAAGAATCGACAAGCGGTGATCCTCGCGGGCGAAAACCTGTTCGCCCGGCGCGATGCCCTCGCCGCCTTCATCCGCGGCTGCGTGAGGTCCGAGTTGCACATCCTCTGGCAGTTCGTGCTGGAGCCGACGGAAGAAGAGCCTCTCGATCTCTTTGATTTCTTGATTGAAACCCTCAGAAAACTTCCCGGCCATTGGCTCGACCGCTTAGTCTCGCCGCCGGGAGAACGCCGTCTTTGCGCGCGTCGTCTTTTCGTCAAGTTGCCCCGTGGAAAACGCATTGATCCCCTATGGCGTGAGGAGGTCGAAAACCTTCTCGCTCAACACTTCCACTGAGACGGCAACGCAACGCGTCCATCTTCTGTTATTTGACGCGCTCTTTCCGCACACTATGGTCTATCACCCGAATTCAGCGGCAAAGGCATATCCAACATATCCGCGAGCGCACGCAGAAGCTCCGTCTCATCCGTCGTCATGGTGCCGTCGGCCCTCATCACAAAGGAACAAGCCGTGAGCAACTCGCCTTTCAAAAGCGGCGCAAGGCCGTCGAGACGAGGCAAGACGCAGTCCAAAGCGTCAAATGTACAAGACTCGCGAACCGGCAAAAGATCCCCGACTGCAAAGGACGTGGCTCGTGCGGCACCCGCTCGCCAGGCCGCCTCGGCCAATGCGTCATTCTGAGGTTGTCCCGCATACGCCATCACGCCCAAAACGGTGGCGACCTCCGCTTTCACGCGTGCCGGAGGCAATGGTTTCCCATAAAAACCGCGCACAACGCCTTGCGGCGACAGCGTTCTCTTCATGCGGCTGTATAGCATGTATTCGAACAAAGAAATCGTGCCATCCTCATCCATCAGTTCGCGGCAGAGAGAAAGACAGCCCGCACGTGCGGCGGGTTCGCGATGACGGGCACCCTCCACCGCCAGATCGGCGATCATGCGCCGAGACATCCGGTCTCGGCCCCGCAGCGACTCCCGCCACCGCTCAGCCGAGGCCGCCATCGGCGTACTTTCCTCTGCCATGATGCGCGCGCGTTGACGCTGGCGAACCTCGTCATCCTCGCTCAGCAACAGCGCGTAAAGCGCCGCCGCGGCGGCCGCAGGTTGCGTAAGCGATTCCCGGAGAGCCTGCGAGAGTTGGGCCAGATGCGCCGACATTGCCCGGCCGTCGAACGCAATCGCGGAATCTCCCGACAAACCCTTCGCGTCGGCAGGCGTCTCCGCACGCGTCTTCTGCGGTTGAGCCCCCCCCGCTGCCGACAAACGCCAAGGCGAGAAATCGCCGCTGAAGGCGGGATCCAGTTGCCGGATACGCTCCATGAGAGGAGGATGGGATGCAAACACGCCGTCGAAACCAGAAGCCATCGTGGACGAGAAAAGCAGATGGGAGAGTTCACTTCTGTTGGAACAACGCATCGCATTCGCGAGATTCAACGCGCCGATCCGTTTGAGCGCTCCGGCCAAACCCATGGGATTTCGGGTAAACTGAACGGCCGAGGCGTCCGCGAGGAATTCCCGCTGACGCGAGACAGAACATTGAATCAGCCGTGCAAAAAAGACGCCCACGCTACCGATCACCCATAAAGCAAGACCGGAAAGAAAGACCACCAGAAAAAAACCGCCCGCCCCGCCTTTTTTGCCTCCCGAAATACGGACGTGCCGCAGAGATAACATCAGCTCCCGCCCTAAAACAGACGTCACGAGAATACCGAAAAGAATGCCGATCAGCCAACTGTTCAACCGCATGTCACCGTTCAGAATGTGGCTAAACTCATGCGCCACCACACCCTGCAACTCATCCCGTTTTAATTTTTCCAAGGCTCCCCGCGTCACCGCGACAGCGGCATCCTGTAAGGTGAATCCTGCGGCAAACGCGTTGATTCCGGGCTCGTCTTCCAAAACAAATACACGAGGTACTGGTACGCCGGAGGCCAGCGCGACCTCCTCAACGATATTTAGAAGCCTCTTCTCGTAGAAACCGGCCGCATTCGGAAGCACCTCACGGCCGCCCACCGATCTCGCGACGGCACCCCCGCCCCCCACCAGTGAAGCCCGCCGATACAGCGTGCCGCAGGCGATGACGGTTAAACTGATTCCGGCCGTCAGCAGCATCCACAGAGGGTCCCAAGCGAACACGCGAAAAAGGACACGCCCATCAACCTCGCCCCTCACAGGCCGATCATTCGCCGAAAGAGAGATGCCGACGCCGGCGACCGCCCGCGATGCGAGATAAAATGCGCACACGATCAGGATCACGGCGGCCGCGTAGTAGACGATCAATACGCGCGTTTTACGACGAGCGATCTCCTGTCGGTCAAAAAAAGTCATAACAAGCCGTCGTCTCAGAAATGGACTTGCGGAACTTGCCGCTCGGCCGCCGTTTCCAGCTCCAACAGCTGAGCCGCCGCGAAATTGAACATCGAGGCAATCAGCGAATTGGGAAACATCTCGCGCTTGATGTTGTACATCATCACCTCGTCATTGTAGGCCTGTCGCGCGTATGAGATACGATTTTCGGTCGACGCGATCTCCTCTTGAAGCTGTATCATGTTCTGATTCGCCTTCAAGTCCGGATACTGTTCCACCACAAGCATCAGCCGGTCCAACGAGCCACGCAAAACGCCTTCAGCGCCGGCAAGCGCTCTTACGGCCGAACCGTCCGCAGGCGCCGCGGCGGCCGCTTTCGCCGCAGCGGCCGCTTGGTTACGGGCCATAACCACTGCCTCCAACGTCTCTCGCTCATGCTTAAGATAACCTTTCGCCGTCTCGACGAGATTGGGAATCAGATCATAGCGTCTCTTCAGTTGCACATCGATCTGGGCAAACGCGTTTTTGAACCGGTTACGCAATAGGACAAGGCCGTTGTAGATGCCAATTCCCCATACCAGAAACACCACCGGAATGGCGACCAGACTGCTGAACACAATCAAACCGATCATTGTTATATCCCTCCCGTTTGGAGGAAAGTATAGCAACATGATCTTTTCAGGTCAACACGAAACGCGAACCGATTGAAAAACCGTGAAGTGCAAAATAAAACGCACGCTTTCGGAAAAAGAAGAAAAGGCGGGAA
>CAZTDL010000131.1:3810-9207 GCA_964612775.1 uncultured Lentisphaeraceae bacterium | reverse complement strand
CGGCGATCTCGATGTCGTCCAGTTGGGGTATAACGGCAGCACGTTCACCAATCAGGTGTGGACCAACAACGGCTCGGCCATCTTTACCAAGGCCTACGATCTTCTCAATGTGGCCCCGTCCGCCGGTTGCCTCGACGACGTCAACGGCGACGGGTGGCTGGACCTTGTGCTTGTCGCCCAGGCCTCCGGCGCCTACGTCTTGCTCAACGACAAGTCCGGGCGTCTCGTCAACAGCGGCCAGTTTCTGGCCGGCACGAACCCGTATGGGTGCGTCGTCGGCGATTTCAACGGGGACGGTTTTCCGGATTTTCTGATGGGAACGTACGGGAACGGCGTCCTCGTGTTTACGAACGACGGCAGCGGCACGTTCGGGGCGCACGGTTCTTTCGGCAGCGGCATCTGTAAGCCGCTGGCGATCGGGGACGTGAACGGCGACAACGGACTGGACGTGGTCGTGTTCACCGGCGCCGCGATCAAAATATACGCCAATAACGCGGCCGTGTTCTCCGACAGCGGACAGACCCTCGGCGCGTACAACTCTGCCGAGTTGGCCGACATGAACGGCGATGGCTCTCTCGACATCGTGACGCCCGGTTATCTGTACCTCAACAACGGCAGCGGCGTATTCTCGCAAAGTTCCGTGCACTTCGGCGGCTACGCCGACACCGGGGTCGATGTGGGGGACGTCAACAACGACGGCTACGTCGACGTGATGGTCTCCCAGTCGCCTTCCTTCGGAGAGTCTGCGGTCTGGAAGAACGTATTGCCGATCCCTCAGGTGCTGGGCACAAACGGCGCGGTCATCTCGAGCGGCGCTGCGGCTTCCGCCGCGAACGGCACCGATTTCGGCCTGGTCCCGGTCGGCTCATCCCTCACGCACACGCTGGTCGTCTCGAACGCCGGACCGGCCACCCTGACCATCGGCAGCGTCGGCACGAACGGCTCGGCACAGTTCACCGCAACGGGCGTGCCTTCGTCTCTCGCGGCGTATTCCGCCGCAAACATCACCGTCGCTTTTGCGCCGACGGTTCCGGGCGCGGCGAGCGTCACCTTCACGCTGGTCAACAACAGCGCGTCCTCGACGACCTCGTACCCGATCAAATTGACGGGCAACGGCGCGGTGACTCTCAGCGCGTCCGCCGGCGCGCACGGGAGCATCTCCCCGTCCGGACAGATCCTCGTCGCGGGCGGATCGGCAACCAACTTCGTGGTGACGGCCGATCCGTATTACTGGATCGGCAGTCTTTTCACGAACGGTGTGGCGCTCGCCGCTGCGGCACAAGCGCGCTGCTACACGAACGTCTGGAACAGCGTCAGCGCCGCCGGCACGGTTTCGGTGACGTTCGCCGAAGCGGTCACGGCACGCGGCACGCCGGAGGTCTGGCTCGCGCAGTACGGGTGGACAAGCGATTTCTCTCTGTGGGAAACGAGCGACACGGACAACGACGGCCTGCAGGCGTGGCAGGAGGCGGTTGCTGGAACCGTGCCGACGAACGGCGAGTCGGTGTTGAAGGTAACGGACTTCGACGAGCAGGACTCGGGAACGGTGCTGAAATGGGACGCGGTGGCGGGGCGCGTGTACTCCGTTTACGTCAGCACTCATCTGGCGGACGCCGCCGACTGGTTCCTGCTCACCAATAACCTGCCGCCCGTCGGCCTCTGGACGAACCGCATTCCTTATTCGGGTTCCCAACGCTTTTACAGGCTGGGCGTGAGCAAGCCATAGAAGTTTTATTGGCGAACGAGGAAAGATGTCTTTTTTTGGGTCGGGCGGTGGTAAAAATCCGTCGAACGCCTTGCTTTGACCGCACTTCCGCGTTATCTTTCCGTTTTACCTTGTTTGGCCCTTGAATGCACGCGTGGGCAATTCTTTGATCCTTTCATCATGCGTGCGAAACGCATATCGGAAACGGGCATCGGAGGAAGCATGAACCTAAAACTTTCGACGGCGGTTGCGGCGGCCATGATCTGTTGCGCATTCGCCTTTGGTGAACAGCGAGGGAACGCCGTCACCGATGCGCCGGGTGAATCCACAAAGATCGATGCGGCGGCACCCAAGATGCCTGAGCATCCGCTCGCGCCGCCCGAGTACCGTCGTCCGGACGGCTATGTGCCGCATCCGTACGAGCGGACGCTCTCGCAACTGCGCGACGAGGAGTCTGATAAAACCATGGCGAAGGCGCACGACGTCACTGCGCGCGTCGAAAAGACGCTCGCCGACGGAAAATGGAAAGCGACGCCCGCGAGCATCGATTCCCATAAATGCCCCGAAAGGTTCGAAGACGCGAAATTCGGCATCTTTATTGACTGGGGCCTCTGGTCGCTCGCCTCGTGGACACCGAAACGGGCTGAAGGCGCGATGTATCCCGACTGGTATGAGTTCAGAATGTATAGTAATTTCGATGCCCGGTCGCCGTTTTGGGGCTACCGCAACTACCACATCAAGAATTGGGGTGAGAACTTCCAACGCGATGACTTCATGCCGCTTTTTCAAGCGAAGCGTTATAATCCAGAAGGCCTTGTCAACGTCTTCAAGAGCGCGGGCGCCAAATATGTCGTGCCGTTCTGCAAACACCACTCGGGCTTCTGTCTCTGGGACAGTTCCTTCACTTTCCGCGACAGTGTCGACCGCGGTCCGCACAGGGATTTGATCGCCGACATGGCGCGCGTCTGTCGAAAGGACGGATTGAAGTTCGGTTTTTACTTCAGCCTCGCCGAATGGGAGTATCCGCTCATCGGCGAGGACGGCAAACTCCGCAACTATTCGGGGAACAAGGCGCTGCCGTATACGCCCGACATGGAGTACAAGGCGTCGGGAAAAATCGCCGTCAAGGATTTCACCAAAGACTACATTGTGCCGCAGGCGGTCGAGTTCATCGACAAATATTCGCCCGACCTGCTCTGGTATGACGGTGAATGGTCGGACAACGCCGCGAACCTCGGCGGCTATACGATCTCCGCCTATTTCTACAACGTCAACGACGGCAAAAAGGAGGTTGCCGTCAACGACCGCTACGGCAACGGCGAGCCGTCGGAAATCGCGGGCAAATTCAAGCAGCGCTCGCGTCGGTGGCTGCGGACGGTGCGGGGAGATTTTTTCACGGATGAATTCGGCGACACCAGCGAGTGTATCGACCCGTCCAAGGCGCATCCTTGGGAGGCGTGTCGCGGCATCAGCCAGTCGTTCGGGAACAACTGGCAGGACAACGCGTCCAACGTGGTCACGGCTTACGAATTCGTGTGCATCTTCGCCGACATTGTGGCCCGCGGCGGTAACCTGCTTCTGATCGTCAACCTTGACGGGCAGGGCGGTCTGCCGGATGTTCAGAAGCAGAGGCTGCTCGATATCGGCGGATGGCTGCGAAAATACGGTGAAGCGATTTATGCGACGCGCGCCGTGGCTCCGTTTGTCACACGGGATGTTTCCTACACGCGCGGCAAGGACGAACGGACCGGTTATGCGATCATCAAGCGTCTCGCGAAGGAGGTGGAAGTCAAACTCGCGCCCGCCGAGGGCTCCGAGATCATCCATCTTGCGACCGGCGACAAGCTCGCGTGGAAGTATGCGGACGAATCGAAAAAGTCGGCCGTGGTGGCTCTCGGAACGTTGGCCGATGGGACTATGCCCATCGCGCTCAAAATCAAGCTTGGCGGGCGGGCGCCTTGATCCTGCCTGATTGGCGCGGGGCCTCGGCCTCGTTTCCGCATCGCGTTTAAAGCGCATATGTTCCTCTTGCCTTGATGTTTTCCCGTCTCCTTTTTGTCTGGCCAAACAAGGTTGACAGATTACTCAAATGTGTTATGTTCCTGAATGTTTATTGGTTACAGCTCGGTCTTTCAGTAAATAGAATAAAGAGTGTGTGCCGCAGAGGATGGTGCGGGCGCGTGTGTTTAAGACGGGAGGTGTTTGGATATGAGTCATCATTCTTCGCTTTCAAAAGCTTTGTGTATCTCGCTTTGTTTGCCGGTCGCCATATCGGCGTTGGCAACGGATCGTACGTGGACCGGCTCGGGAGGGAACACGCTTTGGACAAACCGACTGAACTGGTCGGACAATACGGTTCCTTCAGGTAATGCCGATGCGGCGATATTTCCATTCGGGATAACGGCAAACGTCCTTCTCGATCAAAGCACCACCATTAAGACCATTTATTTTCGGAGCCCGGGCTCGACGCTAACGGTTTCAGGGGGCGTCAATTTGGCTTTCGACAACTTAGGCGCGCTTACCCTCTTGGCGTCAGAGGACGCCGTCATCGACGGCGATGGCTCGCTCACGTTCAGCGTTAATACCGGCGAGAATTTCGCCGATAACCAGGCTTCGTCCGGGAAAACGCTTACGCTGTCCGCCAAGATTACCGGTTCCAACGGGTTCGGGTTCAACGGCTACGGCGGCACAATCGTTCTTGCCAACGCCGCCAATGATTATCTTGGAAACACCTTGATGACCTCGTCGGGTGTTCTCTCCGTCCCTTCCATCGCCAACGCGGGTGTGGCCTGTCCGCTCGGCAAGGGTTCCGCGTTCAAATTCATGACCAGTTCCACAACCTTCCGCTATACCGGTACAGGTGATTCAACCGACCGCACGTTTTATCAGACCGCCGGTTCATCCCAAGACGTGACCATCGAACACGCGGGCTCGGGAACGCTCACCTTCACAGGTCTCTTCCTCTCCGGCAACAGTTCGGCCCATGCCTTTATCGTCAGCGTCCCCGATGCCCATGCTGTCGTTGAGAGCAAGGGTGTCATTTCTAATGGCGGGACGGCCGCTCTCGCGCTCGACAAGATCGGTGCCGGCACGCATATTCTCTCCGCGGCCAATACCTATACCGGAAACACGATCGTGGACATGGGCACGCTGGCGGTCACGCCTTCGGGCGCGATCAGCTCATCCTCTCAGATCCGGACGCGAGGGGGTACGCTGCTTCTCAACGCCGGCACGCCCGCTGCGACCTACACGGCCTCGTTCGGCACGCTGCAGGTCGAATCCTCGGCCTCCGCCGTTTCCGTCGCATCCGGCGCCACGTCGGCTCAGATCACTTTCGCGGCGATCACCTACATGGACGGGAGTATCGATTTTTCTGCGGACGGGCTCGGTTCGGTCACGAAAATCTTTATCACGGGACAGGCTGACGGCCTGATCGGTCCATGGGCCACCGTTAACGGAGGGGCCGACCTCGCGGCTTATTCGTCGGAGGAAGGCATTCATGCCGCCAATCTTCCGGTTCAGACTCTGAAGGCTCTCGGTCTTTCGATCATCACCAATAACGCATCCACGGTCGCGCGCGTCACGGAGGCGGGAACTTCGGGCGGCATTACGCTGGCCGACAATCCGACCGAAGTCGCGATGATCTCGCAGGAGACCGGCACCGATGCGCTTGTGACGTTCGGCGGATATCC
>CAZTDL010000131.1:0-3800 GCA_964612775.1 uncultured Lentisphaeraceae bacterium | reverse complement strand
CGCTGGCCCTTACGCGCGCTCAAATAATCGCGGGGGCTACGAGTCTGACGCTCGGCGCAACGCCGGGAGATGGGACGCTCACAGCCTCCTCCGCGGCCGCTGGTAAGTTAGTCTTAGATAACGAGAACGTTTCCTCCGATGTCGACCTGACGGTGAATGCCGCCGTCACGGACAACGGCGGAACCGCCGTGCGGGTGGAAAAGATGGGCCTTGGCAACGTGACGCTTGCCGGCCCCATCTCTCACACGGGCGGCATCTCGATCAACAACGGCACGCTTACCTTCTTTACGCCCTCAAACACCATCCACAGTCTGCCTTCAGGCGTCATCGCGGGCAAAGGTGCGCTGGCCCTCACCGGTGCGGGCACTTCGGCTTTCTATAATGTCGCCAACACGTATGCGGGAACAACCACTGTTTATCAAGGTACGGCCCGTATTTTCAACAGCACAACGTTCGGCTCCTCCGTCGGTCCTACGATTGTCAAAGACGGCGGTGCGATCGATTTCTGGGGTACTTCCGCTAATGGCTTGCGCATCGGTAACGAGCAGGTTTACGCAGGTGGCGAAGGCCCCGATGGTTTCGGCGCGCTCCGTAACACGGGAACGCTCGACCAGTACAGGGCGCTTTCTTACCTTACGCTGACGGGCCCGCTCACCGTCGGCGCGAACAGGCGTCTGGACCTGCGCGGCGACAGCGCCAGTCTGACCCATACCTATCTGAACTTCAACGGCTATGGCATCACCAAGAAGGGGTCGGGTTTGTTCGGTCTTACGTACACGACGGCCACCAATGATCTCGGCACCGCTTTCATTGATATTACGCAGGGAAGCGTCACCTTGGAAGTGGCGGCCTCGCTTTCCGGAGGCACCAATAATTATATACGCGTGCGCAATGGCGCGTTCTTCGATTTCTACATGGTCAACAAGCCAATCAATTGGTCGCTGAATTTGGACAGCGGCGCGCGCGTCTACACCCGGAAAGGTTACACCACGAACTACAATAACGTGACCGGTCCCGTCACCCTCGGAGGCCGCGCGGTTTTCGAGTCCGGGGGACCCTGCAGCGACACGTACTCGGGCGTCATCTCCGGGAGTGGTCCTCTGCTGAAAACCGGCAATGACGCGGGTATCACCTACCTGCGCGGCACAAACAACATGTGGACGGGGGGCACCGCCATTTCAAACGGCACTCTTTATGCCGTTGCGCCGGGGACGTTGCCCGGCTACGCCACCGACGTGACGGTCGCCAACACAGGCTGCCTTGCGCTCCGCGTCGCCGACGTGGCCGCCACCCAGCCCGGCTGGGCGCTTGCGCAGATCAATGCGCTCATCAATAACGGCACCACCTTTGTCGCGCCCACGACCTCCATCGGGTTCGATACCGCCTATGAGGATCTGGACTACACGGCGAACCTTCCCGTGATCGGCGTCCGTAAACTCGGACCGAATACGCTGACGCTTTCGGGCGCAGGAAACGCCTTGGGCCCCATTCGCGTGTATGGCGGCACACTCGACCTTTCACCCGTCAGCCGTAATCTCGGCGATCAGAGTATCGTCGTCGGCGAGAGTCCCTCCTCCGCCGACCCGTTGGCGACGCTGATCGTTGGCGATTCCACGCAGATCGCGACTGTCGATAAGGGTTATAACGTCAGCGGTCAGCCTCAACTCGTGATCGGCGATAACGGGCGCGGCGTGATGCGCGTTTCCGACAGCGCGGAAATCAACGGGCGCCTTTTGGTTGGCAACGGTACAGCCGGACTCGGTGCCGTTTATCAGACGGGCGGCATCGTCCGCAACACCGGCGGTACCGGCAACGACGCCCGCATCGGCGTCAGCGGTTACGGTTACTATCGGCTTGCGGACGGCTCGCTCACCAATAGCGGATATACCCAAATCGGCGCGAACCCCACCAGTTACGGTCTCCTTGAACAGACGGGTGGGCGTTTCATCTTCAGTGGCGACTACGGCGGCACCGTTGGCGTCAGTCGCGGCGGAACCGGAGTGGTCTATATCGCCGGCGGGCAGTTCATGAACAACGCCGTTCTTAAGGTCGGCGACGACAGCGACAACAGCTCCTCTGGAGGATATGCGGCCTTCACCGTTTCGGGTAACGCTGTGGTCACCAACATGGGCGCTATCGAAATAGGCAACCGCAACAATATGACCGCGATGCTCAACCTCAACGGCGGCGAAGTGAACGCGAACCGCATCTGGCGGGGCAACCGCTCCAACACCGACGCGCTCATCGCTTGGAACGGCGGTCTTTTCCGTGCGAACAGCGCGAGCGTTTCCGAACTCTTTAGCGGCGGTGCGTCAGGCGTCTATCCGGATGTTACCCTTTATAGCGGCGGCGCGATCATCGACATCCCCGGCGCAACGATGAATGTGGCCGTTAACACCCCTTTAAAAACGCCGCAAGGGTTGGGCCTGGTCTCGGTTCCCGTCGCCACTCCCGGTGCCGGTTACGTCGGCGCGCCCTATGTTCTCATCACGGGCGGCAACGGCAAGGGCGCGTCGGCCTTTGCCCGTATCGACCCCGTGAACGGTACCCTCACCGCCATCGATGTCACCTCTCCCGGCACGGGGTATACCCTCTCTCCGACCGTCACCCTGATCGGTGGCGGCGCCACCGCGGCCGCAAACCTCGGCACACCCGTCATGGGGCTTTCGGCTTCCGGCGGTCTCACCAAACTCGGTCCCGGCACCCTTACCCTGAATGCCACCAACACCTACACGGGGACCACGGAAGTCCGTGAAGGCACGTTACGGCTGAAAAACACTGACGTGCTCTCCACCTTCTCGGCGGTGTCCGTCACCGGCGGACGACTTGATCTCGGCGGGGGAACGCTTTCCAATGGCAACGTGACCGTGACCGGCGGCCGTATCGTCAACGGCCGAATCGCGACCGCCGTGTTCAACAAGAACGGGTCGGGTACACTCGATCTCGGCACGATTGTTTCCCTCAGCACCAACCGTATTCAGCGTGCTCTGACGCCCGGTCTCTGGGAGGGCATGATCCGGTCGTCGTGGGATACCGCAACGCCTAATCCCCAACAAGGCATCCAACTCACCACCCGCGCGGCGATTGGCTCGCAGGCCTTCAATACCACCTATGCCGGCGGCCTCTGGAACGGCAACAACCATACGTGGATCTATTCCGGCTACATCTGGAATCGGGCGACCACCAACGAGACCTGGTCTTTCCGCGGCAGGTTCGATGATAATATTCGACTCGCTCTCGACGGCGCGATCCTCATCGACGCCGGTAATTCTTCGGTCGTCGTCACCAATGCCCTTATGACCCCCGGTCCGCACGCCATCGAACTGCGCTTCGGCGACGGCTCCATAGGCGTCGGTCCGAGGGGTGAACCCTACGGCATCGCCTATGACCCGCTGGGTCGTTCGTCCTCCAGTTCGAGCGACTATCGCCAATTGCTGGATCCTGGCGACGGTTCGCTCTTCACTCTTGATATTCCCGAGATTCGCGGTCCCGGCCTTTCGGAAAGCTTTATTCTTGAGGCTTGGAATACGACGAGCAACGGCACGCTCATCGGCCGTCAACTCACCACGCGTGCGGGGAACGGGCCCATCGCGTCCAACGTCAGCTACGCCGATGGAATGTGGCGGGGCCACTACCACACATGGATTTACAAAGGTTTTCTCTGGAACCGAGGAACCGACGATATGACATGGACGTGGCGCTTCATCTTCGACGGCAACGTCTTTTTAAAGATCGATGACGCGGTTGTTACAAACGTCAATCACGGCGTGGGTGTCGTGTACCGCAATACCACGCTCACG
>CAZTDL010000130.1:0-9229 GCA_964612775.1 uncultured Lentisphaeraceae bacterium | reverse complement strand
CCTGTGCCCAACAGAACCAGCCATGGCCCGATCTGCGGCACACGGCTGGCCCATGCCCGCCGCCGTTTGACACGGCACGCGATGGCGTCTTGGCATGTGCCCGCGGGGCAGATCCAACGGCAGAATGCGCGCGGTCGAAAAGCACAGACTATCGCGATGGCCAGAGCGCCCAGCAGAAAAAGTCCTCCCGTGCCGGCCGCTGTGGCGAGCAAGGCGTTGAACGGGCTCAGCGACGGCACCAGCCCCGCACGCCATGCGGGGCCGTGTCCCGGCCAAGCGCAGGCCGCTGCGGCGGCACAGAGCGCTCCGCGCAGAACGGCCCGGAGGCGGTGCCGGTTATTTGCGGTCGCGAAAGGTTTGCCTGACATGAATGTATATCTTACCGTCATCTCGCCCCGAAAGCAAAGGTGATCGCCGATGCGCGTGATCTTAGGAGACGGCACGGTGTTTTTATCGCTCCGTAACAGGGATACCGGGTATGACGGGTTGTCGTTTTGGCGAGCGGCGGGGTGTCATGTGGAGCATCCGTAATCATAAAACGAGCGCAGTGGAACGGGTATAGGAAGTCGTTGGGCGCAGGGTCAAATGAAGCGCATAAGGCAAAAGGCGCTTTTTCACTAACCGGCATTCATTGAAGTATGCTAATTTATTGAATCGTAATCTATTGGAGTGTGTGTGTTTGGAAAAGGCCAACAGGTCAAACGGGATTTAGTGGCGCGTTACGAGGCGAAGTATATTATTCCCCGCGAGCGTGTGCCTGAGATCCGGACGTTCATCAAGCCGTTTTGCAGGCCTGATCCATATACGCATGGCGATCCGCCGGAGTATACGATTACGACGCTGCAGCTGGAAACCTCGGACTATGCGCTTCATAACGCTAAGGTGAACGAGTCGGTGAACCGGTTTAAGTTGCGTGCGAGGACCTACGGCGAGATCGGGACTGCGCCGATCTTTGCGGAAGTTAAATCGAAGGTGGAGGACACGATCGTTAAGAGCCGCGTGATGGTCCCTTTTGACATGTGGAGCAAGGAACTGATTTTCGGCGTGTCGTTGCCCCGATGCTTTCAGAATGTGCGGCAGGAAATAGATTTTTTGCAGTTTAAGAGGCTGGTGTGGGAGTTGGGCGCTCGCCCGGAGGTGATGGTGCGTTACATCCGGGAGTCCTATGTCGGCACGTCGGATCGGTATGCGCGGGTGACGTTTGATCGGAAGTTACAGTATCAAGAGGCGAACTCGTGGACGGATTTTGGACGGTGCGGTTTATGGCGCGGCATGGATACGTCTGAGGCGCAGGGTTTTGGGTTGCCTTATTCCGGCGTGGTACTTGAAGTGAAGGCGCTGTCTTACATGCCGGTATGGGTCATCGATATGGTGGAGCGGTTTCAGTTGCGCCGGAGCGGGAATTGTAAATTTTCGACCGCAATTTGGCGCGAGGGTTTCTTCCGGGGTTTCCCTGCAACGAACGCGGAGACGGAAGAAACGTTGGCGACTTTTTGAAAGTGAGTGTGAGCTGTTGTGAATGTGAACGACTATCTGTCGATGTTTCTCGGCACACAGGAGGCTTTGGATCCATCCATGATTGCAGGCGCGCTCGTGTTGAGCTTTCTGCTGTCGATGGTCTTCGCGGCGGTGTACCAGTACACGTTCCGCGGATTTACTTATTCGCGTTCCTACATTCACACCATGGTGTTGGGGAGCATGGTGACCTGCATGCTGATTATGGCTGTGGGAAACAGTTTGGCGCGCGGCATGGGCATTCTCGGCACGCTTGCGATTATCCGGTTCCGAACGCCGGTGCGAGATCCGCGTGATGCGATGTTCCTGTTCGCGTGCCTTGGAATCGGCATCGCTTGTGGCTCGGGCATGCCGCTCGTGGCCGCCATCGGCACGGTGCTCATCAACGGGGCGGCGTTGCTGTTGCACTGGGCTCCGTTCGCGTCACGCCGCGACTACGAGGGCCTGTTGCGGTTTACCATGCCCGCCAACGACACCAAGGCGGAACAGACGGTGCAAGCGTTATTGATGCGCTATTGCGCCTCCTTCTTTCTTTTGGGTATGCGCGATGCGGAACAGGGCGACCGGGTGGAATACTCTTATCAGGTCCGACTGTTGGACCCAGCCTGCCAGCAGGACGTGGTGCTTGCGCTTAAGAAGGACGGCAGCTTTGGCGATCCCGTGATGCTGATGCAACGCACGACCGTGGAACTTTAAGGACGGATGAGATATGACGACTCAGTACAAGCGTAAAGAGATACGTGTCCCTCTGAGAATCCGGATACGCCGTCTGGCGCGTCTGGGATTTCTTTTGCTTCTTTTCGGTCTGATCCCCTTCTTTCTGCAGTTGCAGATGCAGGACCCTGCCGCAGACCGGTTTAATGGCTTAGTGGACGCCGAATCAGAAACGGTCGGACCGGTGGAGAACGCGCGGATCCTGATGATTGAGGTTCAGCCCGGGCAACGCGTTAACGCGGGCGATGTGCTCGTGAGATTGGATGTTCCTGACCGCGAGCGGGAACTGGCGATGAATGAGGCCCGGCTGAAGGATTACGAGCAGGGCGTGTTGCGTTACGAGCAGGGCGAGACGCGTTATCGTCAGACGTTGCTGGAATCTGAACGGCACTGCCGTCAGACGGTGCAAGAGACTTCGGTTGCCCTCGAAACGGAGAAGATGAATCGTGCTCGGGATGTGGCGGAACTCGAAGGTCTCAAGGCTGAGATCGCTCGGCTGCAACCGTTGATTGACCGGCGTTTGGTGAGCGAAACCGAGCTTTCTTCGCTACGGCCCAAAGCGCAGGCGCTGGAACAGGCGGTGGCGCAGTATGTGCCGCTGATCGACGCGATGCAGAAACGGCATGAGATGGCGCTCAAGGATTTGGCCGAAGTTTGTGCCCAGAAGGCTGCGATGGCCGCGGAGCGGACCCCGTCTTCGGACGCCATCCGTCAGGCGTCGGAAACTTATCGGCAAGCGGCGACCAAGAATCTTTCCGTGCTGCGGGCTTCGCGGACGGGAGTGGTGTCGCGCGTGTTGCGTCAGCCGGGAGACGTGGTGGTGGCGGGCGAGCCGATCGTTCGGGTCGCCTCCGCAAACGCGCTCTATATTACAGGGTTTCTGAGGTAGCGGCAATTAGAGGGCTTGGCGGTCGGCGACAAATTACGTGTGACGCGCGCGGTGACAGGCCGTTCCGTCCGGTTGACGGCGCAGGTGGAGACTATCGATCCCGAGGTGATGGATCTGCTGGAGCCTCTCAATCCCGCGCCGCGCTTCCCGGTGCGCGGACGGCGTGTGCGTCTGCGCGTTCTGGATGAAAGCAATACGCTGGTGCCGGGCGAGACCGTGTCTTTGGAGGCCGGACGCCGCGAAACGTGGTTGGCGGGTGTGAAACGGATCTGTTTTTTTCAAAAAAAAGATCGGCATCGCTTTAAGAATCCGATAAACGGCCAAGGGTTGTGATTGTGATGCGGAACCAAGACATTGGGCAGGCGTTTAAAGCGTGTGGCGCGGGTGCGGTCTTTCTGCTGTGGACCGGGTGCGTCAGTGTGGAGCGCGGGACAGAGACGTTAGAGGATATAGTTGTGTCGGCGATCCCCCGCGCGGCGGGTGTCGCGATGGACGCGACGAACAGACCTCCCGCGGGCGGGTACGCGTGGGATACGTTGGCGCGAATGGCGGCGGCGAATTGCAGCGCGGCCAAGGCTTTGTTGTTGGAGGCGCAGGCAGAGCGTTATCAAACGGCGGTCGATGCCGGTTGGCGAAATCCGCAATTGCGCGTCGGTCACGCTTGGGGAGATGAGAACGAGTTCTCTCCCGGGCGCACAGGTCTGCGGACTTATCCCGATGAGGTGAATCAGCCCACTCGGCCTTTCACCAAGTATCGCGAAACGGAAGATCGGACGTTCGCCAGCGACTCGGTCGGGTTGCGCGTCTATACCGTCAACCCGTTCGTTAACCGCTGGTTGCGCAAGCGTGGCTCCGCGACGGCGCGAGCTTTGGAGGCGCAATCCAAGGAGGAGGCCTACGCGGTTTTCTGCGAGGTGCGCACGCTGTGCCTCGAGGCGGACCTTTTGCGTGAAGAGATCGCGTTGTTGGAACAGATGGCCGAGGTGCGAGTCCAGATTCGGGACGTGCGAAATGAGCAGGCGAATGCAGGCGTCACAAGCCCGCTGGATCTTATCCGGGAGGAAACGCGGTTGGCCTCGTTAAGGTGTGAGATCCGTGAGCGGGGGAACGCTCGGCAACGGCTTGTGCGGCGTATCGCCGTGCTGGCGGGTATCCCCGTCGAACAGGTCAAACTGTGCTCAAGGGAGCCGGCTAAGCCGGTGGCTGAAACCTGTCTTGATCCGGCCGTTCTTTCAGACTTGGCGTTTATGCGGCGGCCGGATTTGATGCGGCTGGAGCGCGAGAAGGAGGCTGCGGAACATGGGGTCAAGGCGGCGAGGGCCGGACAGCTCCCGTGGTTTGAATATGTTGAGGGATCCTACTCTGAGGAAGACGGAAGCACGTATCAATACGAGGAGTATGATAGCGGACATGACTACACGAGCCGGAATCAAACCGAGTGGCAGATCCGCATCGCGGTGACAATCCCGGTGTTTAACTGGCTGGGCGATGAGGTCAAGTTGTCGCGGACGCAACTGGCCGCAGCGGAGACCCGCGTCCAAGGGCTGTACGAAACGATCCGCGCGGAGATCGACGGCGTGTTGGAGGATTATCGCTCAGCGCTCGGGGAAAGAAACCGTCTGGCGGATGAATGCGAGCGGCTTTGCCGGACGATGACGGCACGGATCAACGCGTTGGCACGCGAGCCGGCGATCAAACGCGAAGACGTTTTGGCGGCCCATGAGGAGTTGATCGCTTACCGTCGGGTATGCCTGCGGGCCGAGCGAGAGTGGCTGTTAATGACGCAATATCTTGAGACGGTGAGCGGCGGACCGTTGGCCGAATAAGCGTCTGTCGGGCAGAGTGGCGAACGAAGAGGTGGACGGATATGATGACGAAACAAATAGGTGCAACCGTAACGCTGGCGTTTGCGTGTTTTGCCGCCTATGCGAATATCGTTATCAACGAGGTGTGTTATGACAACTCGGCCTTGGCTGACGAAACCGGCGACACCTCTTCCGATTGGATTGAGCTGTACAATCAGGGGAATGCCGGCGTCAATGTCTACAACTATGCGCTCGGAGACGCCAATCCGTATGAGGAAGCAAAGGGCGTCCGGCTTCCGAACTACACGATCCCGCCGGGCGGTTATCTGCTGGTTTTCGCCAATACGGACCGTGCCGAAACGAATGTGTGGGTCCGGGCCCCGGATATCGCGGTGATTCCGGAAAATGTCTCGTGGCGGTATTACGCATCTGCAGAGGCCCCTGCCGCAACGTGGGAAACCGATCTTTTCAACGATACCGCATGGGCGTCGGGCCTTCCCCCTTTCGGGTACAATGACGCGAAACAAAACATGGACTGCGCGACCGTCTTGGGATACGGCGGTCTCGCGGAAAATCGGTATCCCGCCGCTTATTTCCGAAAAACCTTTAACCTCATCAATCCGTCCGTAGTGACGGGATTGGTCGTGCATGCGCGGATCAATGACGGCATGGTGCTTTACCTGAACGGTGTGGAGGTGAAACGCATTTTCATGCCCTCGGGCACGGTTACAAACGCCACGCTGGCCACAATGGGCGTGCCGCCTACGCTTTGGACGAATTTTCTGCTCTCGGCGACGGGACTCTTGCAGGGCACAAATCTGGTGGCGGTCGAAGTGCATCAGGCGTCACTCGCCAGTACCGATCTGATCATGGATATGGCCGTCACGGCGCTGGTCGACGAACAGGTGCCGATTGTTCATGGCCAGTTTGGGTTGGCGAAGACGGGCGAGAATGTTCATCTGTTTAACAGTGTGTTGACGCGCATCCAAAAATTTGACGCGCCGACAGCCGAGCCCGGCGAGAACCATTCGTATGGTTTGTCCGCGGACGGAGATACCGTGAGCGCGTGCAAAGTCTACGAAACCCCCACGCCTCGTCTTCCCAATACTTCGGCGAATCAAAAATATACAGAAAACTTGATGTCGCAGAAGCCGATCTTCTCGGTGCCGCCGGGCGTATATCTGGCCAATCAGAGCGTGGTGTTGAGCACCGTGATTTCCGAATACAAGATTTATTACACGCTGGATGGCGGCGATCCTTGGGACTCCGACGTCTTCGTCTACAGCGGAAATTCGGTGAGCGTTCATGCGGCTTCGCCCGTCTCGTCCGGCCTCGCATGGATTCGCACGAACCCGGTGGAGATTACGAACAAGGTAGCGCAGGCCGCTTGGCAGGCGCCTGTGGGCACGGTGGCCAAGGCGGTGATTCTGCGTGCGATTGCGGTCGACGCCACAGGAAAATACTGCTCACCCGAAACCTGCGGCACTTATTTTATCGGATCACAGTTCACGAATCGCGAGTTGCCGATCGTTTCGCTTGTCACCGATACAAACAACCTGTTCGGCTTTACTTCCGGGCTCTATGTTCCCGGCAAGCATTATGCGGATTCGTCCGAGGGCTATGGCGAGAACAAATGGGGGAAGCCTTATGCCAACTATCATCAGGACAGCAGTGGCGACGTCAATTGGGAGCGTCCGGTGAACTTCGAGCTTTTCGAGACCACACAAAACACGTCTTCCGTCGCACAGGTATTGGGCATGACCATGCATGGCGGCGGCACGCGCGCGATCCCGCAAAAAACCCTTTATTTAATGGCGCGTTTGAGCGAATACGGTTCCGATTTCGTCAACAACGCTCTTTTCCCCGATGAAACGCCGACTCGTTACAAACGATTTCTGCTGCGGAATGACGGCAACGATTGGTACGGTCCCGATTTCGGGGGTGTCGCTACGGTCATGAAAGACGCCGTGTTCCACCGGATGGTCAAGCGCCTTGACATCGCGGTGATGGCCTATCGTCCCGTCGTCACGTATGTCAATGGCGAGTATTGGGGCCTTCACAACATGCGCGAGAGTTTCGACAAGCACTATCTCGCAACTCGGTACGGGCTGGATGCCGATAATATGGATCTGCTGATGCATGAGGAGGACGATCTGAACAAGGACAAGGTCAAGATTACGCGTATCGACGGCAGCACGAGCTGCGACGAGGAGTACGAGGCGCTGATCGACTGGATCCAGACGAATTCCTTGGCCCAGGAGGTGAATTATCGGCAGGTCCAGACGAAAATCGACGTGACCAACCACGCTGACTACATTATTGCCGAGACGTTCTTCGCAAATACGGACTGGCCGATCAACAACTGTGACTTCTGTCGCGCGCGCACCAATCAGGTCGCGACGTGTGGACCGTACGGCGATACGCGCTGGCGTTGGATGCTCTATGACCTCGATGTGGCAGGGGCGAACGGCGCGGATTTCAACATGTTCACGTATCTTTCCGGAGGTAAGATGACGGGCCGTAGCGAGCCGGGATTTCTGATCAACCAGCTCTGGGCAAACATGAATTTCCGCAATTTCTTTGTGACCCGCTATGTTAATTTGTTGAACACCACCTTCTGTCCTGAGCGTCTCTCGCGGATTGTTGAAGAGGCTGCGGATGTGATCGCGCCTGAGGTTGAGCGGCATTTCCGTCGCTGGGGGCGGACGACGACGAAAGAGCAATGGTTACAGGCGGTCAGCACGATACTGGTGCATTATACGGCCTCGCGACATGCCTTTTCATGGGCGCACCTGAACGCGTTTTTTGAGATGGGCGGAACCGGAACGCTCACCGTGCGAAATCATGACGCCGGCGGCGCCGGCGGCGGTTTTAGGGTGAATGATATCGCGATTGAAACAACCACCGAAGGCGTGACTAATCGCGCGATGTGGACCGGCACCTTTTTCCGCAGTCTGTCCGTGCCGGTGCAAGCCGTGCCGGATGCGGGGTACGTGTTCGACGGCTGGGTCGGCACGGCGGTCACCAATCCGTCCCTCTGTCTGTTTGTCGGAGAAGCGCCGATTTCACTCACCGCCCGTTTCCGCCTTGCCGCCGCGTCGGCATCTGTGCCGACCGGTTACGAGCAATGGCAACTCGCAAACTATACCGAAGCCCAAATTTTGGGGAGTGCAGACGCCGCGCCGGACGCGGCCTCGGGGTCTGCGGGAATGAGCAACTTCGAACTGTACGCCTTTGGCATGAGCCGCACCGACGGGTTGACCGATGAGCAACGTAAAGCCCGTGCCGCGCTGTCGATTCACAATCGGAACGGCAGCGACGCGCTGTGGCTCGGGTATCAGCGCCTGAACGACCGTTTTACCGATGTGAGCTATACGCTTAAGACCGCGGCCAGTTTGGACGCCCCGATCATTTGGAGCAATGCGGTGACCGGCGTGGATCTTGATGCGGTGACCTTCACGAACATACTTGACGCGTCCGTGTGGTTCTACGAGGTCCGTCTTCCCGCATCTTCTCCGACCCGTAACGTCCGCTTCTTTAAGCTGGAAGCCGATCTCCAGTGAGAACTGAGTGAAACGGGCGTTGCCGTCCATTTCTGCGACAGGTTCGATCTTGCGTTCCTTAGCGCGGCTGACACCGCTCAGCGGCCGGCATCCCGTTGCCGAAAAGGTTGACGTGTTCCCTCTAAAGAAAAGCCCTCAGGCGTGAGACATAATGGCCCAACCCTTGGATAATGAGTCATTATGGCGCATGGCCGATATTATATATATATGATAATTAGCTGGTGGTGAGCATGTTGTGATATCGTGTCGCTCTGGCATATTCGGTGCTTATTATAAATGCGTCACGGATTGTGTGATGCCGAAGAGCAGGCTGGTTATCACCTGTTCGGTTAATCCGTACAAAGGAGACCCGAGTATGACTGATTTGAACAAATGGACCCAAAAGGCACAGGAAGCTCTTCAGAGCGCGCGAGAGATCGCTATTCGCTTTGCGCACCAGCAGTTCGACGCAGAGCACTTGTTGACGGCCTTGCTGGATAGGGAGGATAGCCTTGCCGTTTCGCTTTTGCAACGGCTGAACGTGGCGGTTCCTCAGTTACGGGCGCGTTTGGAGGAGGAATTGGGGCGGAAGCCGCGTGTGTCTGGCGATACAGAAGAAGGCAAAATCTATGTGACCCAGTCGTTGAACGACCTGCTGGTCAAGGCGGGCGATTATGCCAAGCAGCTCAAGGACGAATACCTGTCCGTGGAACATCTGCTGTTGGCTATGGCCGATTCGGGACGCCGCACGGCGTGCGGTCGCC
>CAZTDL010000129.1:0-9387 GCA_964612775.1 uncultured Lentisphaeraceae bacterium | reverse complement strand
AGTGCTGGGATTACAGGCGTGAGCCACCGCGCCAGGCCTCGGTCAGCGCGACCACGATACTGTCGGGAGCCAGCGCATGAAGCGGCATACGGGACGCATCGGACGGCAGTGAGCGTATCTGGTCGCGGATGAAATCAATGGCATGACGGATCTCAAGCCAGCGCAGAAATGCGCGCGCATACACATCCCCCGTTTCATACGTTGAAACGGGAATATGCGAAAAGCAAAAAATGCCGGACGGCTGGTCACGGCGCACATCGCGCTCCAGCCCCGACGCGCGGGCCGCAGGCCCGACGATGCCCAACTCGACCGCGACATTACGCGGCAACGGCCCGACGTCTTCAAACCGCGCCAACACCGACTGTGTGTTCCAGAGAAGTTCGCAAGCCACCGTCGCATCCTTCTCTCCCGCATTAAGACGTTTTCCAAGGTCAGCGATCCGCCCGGCGTCCACGTCGAAACCGATACCGCCGGGACGCACCAGACCGCGGCCGAAACGGCTGCCGCACAGGAGCGCCGTCATGTTCAAAAAATCGCCTCGAATACGTCCGCAAAAACTGGCGGTCGGCAGAAAACCGACATCCCCCGACAAGGCGCCGAGGTCACCGATATGGTTCGCCAAGCGTTCCAGCTCCAGAGCGATGCCGCGCACAACTTGAGCCCGGGCGCTCGCCTGGCAGCCGGCTAACGACTCCAGCACCTGACTATACGTCGTGGTATGCGCTATGGTCGAGTCGCCCGAAAGCGTCTCCGCATAATGAATCGTCCGCGCGTTCGGTCCGCCGATCAGCGCCTCCTCTACGCCCCGATGCTGGAAGCCCAGCGCGATTTCGAGATGGAACACCTGCTCGCCGTGGCACTGGAAACGGAAATGGCCAGGCTTAATCACCCCCGCATGGACCGGGCCAACCGCAACCTCATGGACCTGTTCGCCGTCGACACGATAAAAATCCCCCACCGCCGGCAGGATCGGATGATCCGGAGACCGATTCCAAGCGTCGCGGCCCGTCCATGACCGACGATAGCGCACCGGCTTAAACCACGGATGGCCGACCGGATGCAGCCCAAACTGCTCTGCGATCTCGCGCTCAAAAAGATGCACTTGCGGACAGCGCGGCGTGAGCGAAGGAAACTCGTTGCCCACGATATCCGTTGCCGCCGCAAAAAGCAGATTCCGCTCATCGTCGGCGAGAATCCCATAGAGACGCGTCGCGCCAGGCATTGGCGACGACGCGCCAAACAACGCGCTCACACGTTGGCGCGCCGCCACGCCATCAAGCATAGCCTGTCGGAAAGCCTCGCCTTGGAAAACGGGGACCACGGAAAGGGAAACCGCCTGCCCGTTCGTCAACACAGCAAGTTCCGGGTGCGAAACGTTCATGGCTGACCCTCCAGAAAAAGAACCGCGTCGCGGACAAGCCGCATCATCGGCTCCGGAATATACAGGCCGATGAGCAACACCAGCAGCATCAGACACACGATCGGCGCACCGGTCAGAAAAGAATCGCGATACGGCGTCTTACGCGCCTCAAAAGACGGGCGGCCTTGCACGACCTTCAGCACGGTCGCCCCCATGCCGATGAAGACCACCAGCAGGAGAAAGAGAAAAATCCCGCCCGTCACCATACGGCCCGCGTCGAAAGCGCCGTTCAGAATGGAAAACTCGCTGACGAACGGACCGAAAGGCGGCGAGCCGGTGATCGCCAGGAACCCGACAAGGAAAAGAGTCCCGGAGAGCGGCAGACGGCGCATCGCGCCAGACACCTGCTCGGTGTTTTTACTGCCGAACGCGCGATGAATGTTGCCGGCCGAGAGAAAAAGCACACCTTTGGTCAAACCGTTGGTCATCACATGCAGTAGCGTACCGAAGAGGGCCGGGGCTCCGATGCCGAGGCCCAGAACAAGAATGCCCATATGCTCAATGCTCGAATAGGCGAGCATTCGCTTAAAGTCGCGTTGCCCGACCATGAACAGACTGGCCACGGCCATAGACAGCAGGCCCATAAAGAGCAGCAGCCGTGAAACGTACGCGCCCTCGCCCGCCGCCATGCAGACATGGTAACTGCGAAGCAGCGCCAGAAAAGCGCAGCTGGTCACGCCTCCCGCCAAAATGGCTCCGACCACGGCCGGAGCCTCGCCATAGGCATCCGGCTTCCACGTATGCATCGGGGCCAGGCCCATTTTCGTGCCGTACCCCACAAGCAGCAGCACGAAAGCCGCATGCAGCCACGGCTTGGAGAGGTGCGGCGCGTTTTTAAGAAGATCTTCCAGCGTAAGCGAAGCTTCAAGCCCCGTATGCAATGCGGCATAGGCGAGAAAAAACGTGCCCAGCAAAGCCAAGGCGATGCCGACCGAGCCGACCAGCATGTATTTCCACGTCGCCTCAATGCTGTGCTGCGTATGGTTGAAAAAGATCAACGGAGCGGTCACCAAGGTTGTCGCCTCTATCGCAACCCACATCAGACCGAGATGATGCGCCCACATCACCAAACTCATGACGCTGAGAAAGGTCATCAGACAGACGCAGAAAATCCGATTGGGACGCTCATTGCGGTTACGCAGATACCCCGTCGCATAAAAGGAACAGCACACGTAGAGCAGGCTCACCTCCAGAAGGATCAACCGTCCGGGAGGATCAAGCACCAGCCACGCCGCCGTGGTCGTCAGTTCAGGATGCGCCAGCGTAAAAACGGTCAGCGCAAAATGGCCGACGCCCGTAACCGGCAGCAGCCAAGGCCGCAGCCGATTGGAAGGAAGGGCCGCCGCAAGAGCCGCCATCAGCAGGGGAAACAAGATGAAAACGAACGCCATGAGCTACTCCTTCAGCGAAACCAGCCGACGCGTATCCAATGACGAAAACGCCCGATTGATCTGGTTGACAATGATGCACGTGACAAAAATCGCAACGAACAGGTCCAGCAGAACCCCCATTTCCACTACGAGCGGCATGGCTTCGACCAGCAGCGTACCGAAAATGAAAATTCCGTTTTCAAGCACGAGATACCCCATCACCTGCGTCAGCGCTTTGAAACGGGTAATCAGCAATATGAAGCCCGTGAGCACTGTCGCGATCGCGGCCGGCACGACCAACGCGCCCGTATGTTGCGAAGCGAGCGGCAATTGATCGGCGAACAGCAAGGCAAACACCGTTCCCAGCGCGCCGAGAATCACGGTCGGCTACAAACCAATCAGCGGCTCAACCTCACGTTTGATTTTCACATCGCGCAACGCTCGAATCATCATCCAGGGAATAACAGCACCCTTCAGAAATATAGCGGGAATGATGGTCAGAATGACAGCCCACGACAAATGCTCATGCAGCAAAAGCGGAAATAATCCCAATAGCGAGCCCTGTATTGAGACGGCGCGAACAACCGAAATAATCCGGCTGGTCCCCAATGCGAACAGGTTCAGCATAAGGACGACGACGAGGAGGATGTTGAGTAGATTTGTCATTCAATCACCTGATCAGAAGGATGAAACCGAAACCACAGAAAAGCAGCGCGCCAACCAGCAGATACGGCACATGACGCATCTGAAGACGTGCCCTGATGGATTCAACGATGCCGATCACCACCGCCAGACCCAAAATCTCGACGACGTACAGCGGCCAGTCCAGCCAAGGCACCCCGAACTCGAAGGGCACGATCACATGGAGCAGAACCGTACCCAAAACCAGCAACTTGACGGACGAGGCATAGAGAATCACGCTGAGCAGAGGTCCGCTGTGATCCAGCACCATCGCCTCGTGGATCATCGTCAGTTCCAGATGCGTCGTGGGATCGTCCACGGGAAGCCGGCAGGTTTCGGCCAGCAACACGATAAAAAGTCCGATCGCGATCAGAACGAGAGGCGCGGCGACGTCAGCTGAGAGGACGGTCGCGGGACCGTGCAGCATCGTCGTCAGCGTCAGCGAGCCCGAAATCTTCGCGAGGACCAGAAAGGCAAAGAACAGAGCGGGTTCCGAAAGACAGGCAAAGGTAACCTCGCGTGCCGAGCCCATACCTTCAAAAGCCGACCCCGTGTCCAGCGCGGCCGCGGTTGTGAAGAACCGCGCCAAGCCGAAAAGATAGGCAAACAGAATGAGATCTCCGGTAAACGACACCGGCGCATTCGCGCTGCCGATCGGAATTAAAAGTCCGGCAAGCAAAACAGTGGCCAGCGTAACAACCGGCCCCGCGAGAAAAACCCACGTTGTCGTCGTGCTCAGCACCAGTCCTCTGCGCAGCAATTTCGCGAGGTCGTAATACGTCTGAAAAAAAGGCGCGCCGACGCGTCCGGCAAACCACGCTTTTGTTTTGGTGATGACACCCAAAAGCAGGGGCGGCAACACGAACAAGATCACCACATGAAGGAGGATATCGATCATAGCCCTTAACTCCCGAGACTGCCCCAGATCAGCAAGACGATCATCACAAGCAGAATATACAAAACATACACGTGCGTCTGGCCTTGCTGTAAAACGCGCAACTGAGGCAGAAACCGCCCCACCGTCTTGAAGATCGGCAATACCAGCCGGTCAAGCACCGTGTCTTGCACGAGACTTTTGAAAGCCGACGGCCGCGGAAATAAACCGCGTAAAGCGGTTCGGCAACGCTTCGGCCACACTAGAAATGCGGTCAGTTCCACGAGCGTGTTTCCCAATGAGGAACCGGTATATTGCATCCGCCCGGTCGGCCGCGCGTAGCCGCAATCCCATGTGAGTCCCTTTCGGACGGTCTGGGCCCTGAGGCGGCCACTCAAAAACAGCACCGTTGCGCCGACGATCCCGGCTAACGCGATCCCCGTCACCGTCAGCCAACGGACAGGGGCGATCACCGCAAGGGACATCGAAGCAGGCTCGCCTGACCAGCATTGAACCGCCGATTCGAGCAACGGCACCGCCGCGCGGGGAAAAAGCCCGAGACCCGCACAGCCACAAGCGAGAAGGCACATCGGAAACATCATCGTCCCGTCCGGCACATGCGGATGATGCGTGGTTTCTTTACGCGGCGCACCCAGAAACACGGTCGCCAGCACCTTGACGAAACAGGCCACCGCCAACGCGCCGGTCATCGCCAACGCAACAGCCGCCAGTGCCGCGGCAGGCATACCCGCCTCGTTACCGATGCCGATCGTGCGGAACAAGCCGATATAGAGCAGCCACTCGCTGACAAAACCGTTCAACGGCGGTAACGCGCAAATCGCAACCGCCCCCACCGCAAAAAGCGACATCAATAACGGCAACGGCTTGGCGAGACCGCCCATCCGGTCGATCTCGCGCGTCTGAACGGCATGAATAATCGCGCCCGCATTAAAAAAGAGAAGCGATTTGAACACGCTGTGATTCCAGACATGGAGTAGCGCACCGCCCATCCCCAGCAGAACCCAATCGCCGCGTCCCTGGGCCCGTCCCGTCAACGCCAAACCCAGCCCCATCGCAATGATACCGATATTCTCGATACTGCTATACGCCAACAAACGTTTGAGGTCACGCTGTCCAACGGCAAACGCGATTCCGGCCACACTCGTAAAGGCGCCGACGGTAAGAACCACAGGCCCCCACCACATCGCGGAAGACGGCAACAGAGCGCACATTCGAACCATGCCGTACACGCCCATCTTCAACATCACACCCGACATCACGGCCGACACATGGCTGGGCGCGTTGGCATGCGCACCGGGCAGCCACACATGCAGCGGCATCAGCCCCGCTTTGAAGCCGAATCCGACCAGCGCCAACAGGAAGAGAACATTGGCCGCCTCAGCAGGAACAGCGGCAAGACCGGATTCCAACAGAAACGAGCCGGTCACAAAACGCCAATACGCGAACATGGCGAGCAGACAAAGCGTGCCCATATGCGTAGCGATCAGATAAATCCATCCCGCCCGACGGACGTCCGGCTTGTCGTCCTCTACGGTCGCGGCAAAATAAGCGGCAAGCGCCATCACTTCCCATGCGATCAGAAAAAGCAGCCCGTCTCGGGCAATGACGACCAGCGCCATCGCCCCGGCGAGCAACCCGTAAAAAAGCCGAGACGACTCCCGTTTGACGGATGCTCGGTTTGCTTCCAATAGCCTAATCCGTACACGGATCCAAGCGGCGGCACAACAAATACGGGAACGAGAAACAAGGCGGAAAGAGGATCGACCGCCACGGCAAACCGGCTTTGCGGGATGCCCCAAGCCATGTCCAGAGAACAAGTGCTCGGCAGTCCGCACAGCATGAAAGCGAGGCCGGCCAATCCCGTCAGACTGCCTGCCGTCATCAGGCCCGTCGCCACGCGCTGTCCTAGGGCGGAGCGTGGCGGCAACAGACATCCCGGCACGCCACTGACAGCCAACAGACCGATCGCGAACACGACTATGGAGATGACGTTCATTGTCATTTGCTCATTCCGATAACCTGAGTTTCTTTACCGCTGAAACCACTGTGCCATATAGTGTTTAAAAGAGAACAGCGTACATAATAACGCAAGCAGAGTCAGAAGCATGTAAAGCACATAATGTTGCGTCAAACCCCGTTGGAAACGATGGAACCAAGCGAACCAGCCTTCGATACGGCGCCCGGCGGGCAACAGCAGACGGTCAAGCACCGCCTCGTCCACATGGCTGTGCGTATGGACCTGACCAGGGAACAGCCGCGCCAAATGAGGCTGACGCCCCTGCGGACGAAGCACCCGGCTGAACAGGAGCACGATGGTTTGAGCGAACGAACCGGCCGTATACTGCATTCGGGCAGTCGGTTGCGCATAGCCGCAATCCCACGTCGGCCCGTGCCGTACGAGTTTGACACCCCGCACCAGAAGGAACCCCATGCCGACCACGCAGACGCCCAGCGAGACGGCCATGAGGGTGATGGCCTTAAGCGGAACGAGAGGAGCCAGACTGACGGCGGCGGCCTCAGTGTTTCCGCCTGCGAGCCAGCAGGCCGTCGCAGCGCTCAGCGCCGGCGCGATCAGGATCGGCGCGATGCCGATCAGCACGCAGCAACCGGCCAGCACCACCATGGGGAACCGCATCGCAAAGGGCACTTCATGCGCGCGCAGCGCGCCGCGCGTGCGCGCTTCCCCTAAAAAGACGGCCCCGTACACTTTCACAAAACAGGCCACCGCCAGCGCGCCGATCATGGCTAACCCCGGCACACCGATCAGGGCGGCAAGCCCGCTACGGTCCGGCGACAACGCCCCTTTTAGGAGCCCGAGGTAAATCAGCCACTCGCTTACGAACCCGTTTAAGGGCGGCAGACCGCAAATGGCCACGGCACCGATCAGGAAGAAAGCGGCCGTCCAAGGCATGGCTTTTGCAAGCCCCCCTAACCGGTCAATCTGGCGCGTGCGCGTGCCATGGACCACCGCACCGGCGCAGAGGAACAGCAGCGACTTGAACAGGCTATGGTTCCAAACGTGCAACAAACAACCCGCCAACCCAAGCGCAACCCATTCCGGGTGACCCAAAGAACGTCCCAAAAGCGCCACGCCGAGCCCTATCAGAATAATGCCGATATTTTCCACGCTGTGATAGGCCAACAGTCGTTTGAGATCATGCTGGCCGATGGCGAACACGACCCCCAGCAGTCCGCTGACCGTTCCCAGAACAAGAATCAGCACACCCCACGCAATCGGCGGGTCAGGCAAGAGCGAAAGCCAGCGGACAAGGCCGTAAATACCGGTTTTCAAGACAACACCGGAAAGCATCGCCGAGACATGACTCGGGGCGTTGGCATGCGCCCCCGGCAACCAAAAATGAAGCGGCATCACACCGGCCTTCAGTCCGAATCCTAAAAGAGCCAAAAAGAAAAAGAGGTTCAACGTGCCCGAACCCAACACATCGTGCCCGACCGGCTGCAGCAGATACGACCCCGTCTTGAGCCGCCATAGCGCGAAAAGCGCGAAAAGAACCAGCGTACCCACATGTGTCGCAATCAGATAGACCCATCCCGCCCGACAACTTTCGGCATTATGATCCTCGGCGGCAATGAGAAAAAAGCCGAAAGCGCCATGAATTCCCAACCCAACAGGAAAATCAGCGCATGCCGGCTGATGATCAGCAACACCATCCCCGCCACCATAAGGCCCCAGAAGAGACGAAGTTTACGGCCGTTGGCCGGATGACGGCGTTGAGGCCAATAGCAGAGTCCGTAGATCGGGCCAAGGCCGCCCATCAGAAAGACAGGCAGCAGAAAAAAGGCGCTGAGGGAATCGAGGCCGACCGCGCCATGGCCAACCGCCGGCCAAGGAAAAAAGGAGAGACGCACTTCGCCGCCGCAAAAGCCGGCGGACGCCCCGGCCGCCCCCGCGACTGCGGCGAGCACCATCAGTCCCGCCGCAAGCCGTTCCCCCCAGACAGAAAATCGAGACACTCCGAGCCCGGGCACACCGCTGAAAGCGGCAAGCGCAAGGGCAAAGAGAATCAAATCGAGAAACACGCAATAACCTTTCATGCAGGATGAGGGGTAACGGTCGGGCCCCACATAAAAAACAACCTCTCTACGGCAGCTTTGTCTCCTCTGAGACCCTGTTTATCGCGGATTCGGACTCAGCCATGAGAGACAACAGTTCATCGGCTGACGCCCGACGCTGCAGCGCGTCCAGAACAGCCGGATCACGCAACATGAAACCCAGTCGCGATAACAGATGCAGATGGATCCGCACCGTTGGGCTGATCATCGTGAAGAGGATATGGACAGGCTTGCCGTCCAATGCCTTAAAATCAATCGGGTTTTCAAGGAAACACAACGTCACGCTCGGCTGGGAAACGTGCAAAACAACCGGATTTCGCACATGCGGGATGGCGATCCCGTTGCCGATACCGGTCGACCCCAGAGACTCCCGGGCCAAAAGCACCTGATACAGAAAATTGCGGTCTACCGTTGTAGGCACCTTCAGCAACCGGACGACCGCCTGCAAAACGGAAGGCTGGTCAGAGCCGCCCACCCCGTATGCGACACCGCCGGCCCTCAAGGCATCGGTCAGCGTCGGCAAACAGGACTTGACGCCCTCCTCCACGCTGAACAGATCAGGCGAGACAGCGATATTGTGCGCGGTCGCCCACTCTAACAGTTCTGCGCGATTGAAGCGCACCTGCTCATTGATCACGCAGGAAGGAAAATCATCCTGCCTGATCCATTTATAGATCGTTTCGTCCGATACCTTCAGAAGGGTAGCAGCATCTTTTACAGATAGTTGCATAACATAAAAGAAAAAGACCGCCGGTTTCGGCGGCCTTTTATCATGGTGGAGCGAAGGAGATTCGAACTCCTGACCCCCACGTTGCGAACGTGATGCTCTACCAACTGAGCTACCGCCCCATGAATTCCAAAAGTGCGGTTACAGTATCAAATACCGTTTGCCCCCTGCAAGCCCCTTTTTAAACAATTTCAAGAAAAGAAAGGCTGAAGCCTTTGTT
>CAZTDL010000128.1:0-9426 GCA_964612775.1 uncultured Lentisphaeraceae bacterium | reverse complement strand
CGCCCACGATCTCGACGCGACGAACCGGAGGCCGCCGACCTTGACGACCCGGCCCAAATCCAAAACGAAACGGGCGGTGACCGGCGCTGAACCGCAGGGCGGCTGTGTGTTCGGATTCGTTCCCGTCGGCGTGTCATCCAGAAAGCAGCACGCCGTCGACCAGTCGCCATCGATCAGATGCGCGAGCGCTTCCGAACCGGCCGGAAACGTAGGCGTCGGGCTCCACACCGCCACGGGCGCGACCGTCCCCGGCTCGGTTCTGCGGAAAGAGATTGCGTCCGGCTGGCGGACGGCGGAGATCCCTTCCGCAGCCCGTGGCCGTGCCGCATTCGCGGCGGCGGCACCGCCGTGAAAACGCGCATCGGTTTCCGCCCCCTGCCCCGAAAGGGCCGACAGAAAACAGAGGATGGCCAAGAACCTCGCACACCTTTTCATTTCGTCATTCCGCATTTCGCCGATGACTCCATTTTATGGCTGTGTTTCAAGCGGTGCCGTGCGCACACCCCGGCAACAGCACAGATTGTTGCGGCTCGGATCTTTATAGTTGCCGCAATAGGAACGGTCGCTCACGCGTGCAAAGACCGATCCATCCTGATAACAACCGCCCCTAAAACCGATCCCTTCCGCCGTGGTACTCGACGGCCAAGAGGTCACGTCCGCATAACCGGCAGTTGACAGTGCACCATCACCATGCACACCCGCGAACGCGCGTCCTGCCGCATTCCCCAAGGTCAATACGTACTCCCACAAACTGCCACTCAAGTCCAGTATTCCCCAGTAGGACGCTCCGGCCTGCTCGCGGGTGCTGGAGGCTGTGGCGTAGATTCCCGCGCGGTAAGGACCGTATACCGAATGACTCCCGTAGTTACAGTTACAGTTGCCGCTGGCCGCCGTGTCCCAGCCGGTTCCATCATTGTTGATGCCTGTGGTCCCCGAAATCGTCGTTGTTCCCCAAGGGTATTCGTTCGCGATCGGGTCCAGCGGGCCCCGGCAGGCCTTTTCGAACTCCAGTTCCGTATACGGCCGCAGCCCCGCCCAATCCATGAACGCGGCGGCGTCCCCATAACACAGCCCGTTGCAGACCCGGTCCGGCACCGACGCCGAATAGACGCCGTTGGATACGCTCAGCGTGTAACGGTTCCATGCCGCCGAACTGTAGCGGTTCGCAAGCTGTGCCGCAGTCAGCGTATTGAGAAAGTCCGCGTACTGTCCCTGGGTGGTCTCTTCCTTCATGCAATAGAAGCCCGCATAGCCTTTGGGAAAAGACGCGGATAAAGTCCCCGCACCGCCAAAGGTGTTGTTATTGGCCGTCGAAGTGCCCCAAAGACAACCGGCCGTGTGTGCGATTGTCAATGCGTCCTCGCTTGTGACCCTGAAAGGAACGGGAGAGCCGCTGGTCCACGAGCCGTCCGTCAGACTGCCGCTTTCGGTTCCGCCCGAACCGACTTTAAACGCCCCTTCCGCGACGTAGGCCATTTCCACTGCGAAAGCCCTCATCTGGATGAGGGACGTCTTAGTCACATTCGCGGAAGCGATGTTCCACACCGCCTGGACATTCGTGACGGCGAGCGCGCCTGCGCCTTCCGTCACGCGCCGCACGAACAGCCCCACGCGGTCCGACGGCACGATGAGATCCACCGCCGTGCCCACGCCGTTCGAATAGTCCGGAGGGGTCACGCCCGTGCCCTCCAGCAGAACGGGATGCCACTCGCTTTGGCCCTCTTGGCGCGCTTTAAAGAACACCCACGCCGCATCGTGGTTGACGTTTGTGTAGCGCCACGAATTCTGCCAGGAAATGTCAAACGTGAGATAGGCCGTACACGCGTCCCGCTTTCTCACCGTGACGTTCGTCACCTGCAAGCCGTTCGCGTCGGCGTCCCGCGCCGCCGCCAACATCAGGCCGCAGAGGGTGACCATCGTCCATTTGGTAAAACATGCTGTCATGATCATTTCTCCTCAATCCGCACCGACGAAAAACCCGCGTTTGCACGCGCGCGTTCCGCCGGAAAACGTTGTTTCAAATCAGTAGACGCCGATCACCGTTCCTCCGGCCACATAGAACCCCTGCGGCACGGACGTCGCGATACCCCATTCGTCATACGAGCCGCCGCACCACAGAACCGTCGTCCGTAACGGATACTCGTCGTAGGCATCGACAATGTCGCCGTTCGTGAAGGTTAGC
This sequence comes from uncultured Lentisphaeraceae bacterium, assembly GCA_964612775.1. Lineage (GTDB taxonomy): Bacteria > Verrucomicrobiota > Kiritimatiellia > RFP12 > UBA1067 > DAOPZC01. The sequence goes on along the minus strand of CAZTDL010000128.1, from coordinate 7,244 downwards.
CCCAGCCACTGGGTTCCGCTGCGACACAGCCGCAGGTCTACGACCTTGAGTCCCGTTACCGTCACAAGGTCATCGGCCTCAAAATCCGCCGTGATCGGCAACACCAGCGAGCGTCCGTCCGCCGTATAGGACGGCGAACCGATCTTCGCGGCGGCCGCGCCGCCGACCGTCACGGCGATGTTGGTGTCGAAACGGCACTGCCAAGCGGACGGCACGCTGATTCTGAACGTCCCGCCGTTCGTGATCACCGACTGCGGATTCCAGACGCTGATCGACAGCGCCGCCAACGCGTCGCCCGCGTCCGTCCACACGAGCGTCTGGGCGGACGTCGACCAGAGCGACACCTGCGGACCGCCGTCGAGCGACCGCGCATGCGTCGACATGCCGTCGCAACCGTCGCCGCCGCCGCCGTAAAAACGCGCGTCGCCCTCCGTCCCGAACGCCAGGTTCACCGCCAGAAAAAAGCCGGTTGTCAAAACAAATCGTGTTTGCATGATGATCTCCTTGTCAAAACCGTCATGGGGTTACGGGGTCACTCCGGCCGGTGCCGACCGCACGGCGCGAGCGCCGTAGTCGCTGCAACGAGGCGCGTACACCGTTGCGGCATTTTCACGATCCGAAGTCCGCGTCCACTCTGCCTTGTACATAAACGCTCCGGCGCGAAAACCGGCACCGACCGAATCGTCCCCCGGCCAACCGGCGACGTCCGCAGAGCCGGCGGCGGACAGTTCCCCGTTGCCGTGCGCGCCGGTGAACGCGCGTCCCGTCGCATGGCCGATGGTCACCGGCCGTTCCCACAAGTTGCCGCCCAAATCCAGAACGCCCCAATAGGAGGCGCCGGCCGCCTCGCGGGAACTTGTCGCCGTCGCGTAAATGCCGACGCGGTAAGGGCCGTCCGGAGAACACGCGTTGTAGTTGCAATTCCCGCCCGTCGCCGTATCCGCGCCCGTTCCGTCGTTCGCGATCGACGTGGTCGCGCTGATGGCCGTCGTGCCCCAGACGTACTCGTTCGCGACGGGCAGCACGGGCCCGCGACACGCTTTTTCGAATTCCAACTCCGTCATTGGACGCAGTCCAGACCAATCCGCCAGCGCCACGCCGTCCGCCCAACCCAGAAAACTGCACGCCCGGTCGCGGACCGACGTGGTCGCGTCGCCCGACGTCCACGCCACCGTGTTCCGGATGATGACCCCGTCGGTATTTTTTCCCGAGCTTCCCGTAATGTCGCGCGCCGCTTTCTGGGCATCGGTCAGCGTATTGAAGAAATCCACCCACTGGCCTTCGCTCACCTCATACTTCATGCAGTAGAACGCGCCGTACCCGTTGGGCCACGCGGCGTTCGGCGCGGTCTGTCCGGTCGGATAACCACCCGCCGCGCCGCCGAGCGCGCCGCTTCCGGAAGGCTCCACGCTCGCGTCGCCCGTGCCGATGGTCGTCAGCGTGAATGCGCCGATTTCGTTCCCGCCGCTGCCGGCCGCAAATGCGCTTTTCGCCACATAGACCATCTCCGCCGCCTCCGCCCGGACGTGGACCCGCGACGCGCGGGTCAGTCCGTTGGAAGCGATGTTCCACACCGCCGTCACATTCGTCACGGCGAGTGTTCCCGAACCCTCCTCCGTCCGGCGTACGAACAAGCCCATGCGGTCCGACGGCACGATCAGATCGACCGCCGTCCCCACGCCGCTCGAATAGTCGGCGGGATTGATTCCCGAACCTTCCAAGATCATGTGGCGCCAATCCGCAGTGCCTTCCCGCCGTACTTTGAAGAAAACCCGCGCCGCATCGTGGTTGATGTTCGTGAAACGCCACGCATTCTGCCACGCGATATCGAAGGTGACCGTCGCGGTCGTTTCATCCCGCTGACTCACCACGACATTCGTCACCTGCAGACCGTTGGCGCAGACACAACCCGCCGCAAGCGCCATCCCGCACAGAACGAGTGTTTTTCGTTTGTCTGATCGTTTCATTGTTCTCCTTTCCCGTTATCAGCAATCTCGAACCGGCACCCGCCGAGCGGGCGATTATTCATACCTCGCGTTTCCTCATGGCAAAGGCAAGGCGACGCGAAACCCATAGTCCGCATAACAACTCGCAGGGGGCATCGGCGGGCGAAACGCCGAACGGCTATAGGCCGCGATATGCTTATAACACCCGCCCCGCAAAACACGTCCGGTCCCCGACGAAGTTCCCTCCGGATCCGTCACCGGATCGGTTCCCAAATGACCCGCGTACCAATCCAAGCACCATTCGAACAGGTTGCCGGACATGTCGTAAAGGCCCCACGCGTTGGGTCGGTACGAGCCCACCCGCGCCGTTCCGCGCGCCGTCGTCACACTCCGGTCCGCTTCTCCACCGGTGAATTTGTAGCGGGCCAGCGCGCAGAGATTCGTGTCGAAATCCGGCGAGACGAGATCCGTCCCGCTGTAGAGCGCCGTCGCCGTTCCGGCGCGGCACGCGTATTCCCACTGCGCCTCCGTGGGCAGGTCGAAGGTGTCGATGCCTGTTTTCGTCCGCAACAGCCCCATAAACGACGAGGCGTCCACCGCGTTATCGGCGGGCCACCGCGTTCCCAACCCGGTTCCTCGGACGGCATCGTAAGACATGGAATCCACCGGCCGCGTCGCAGCATACAACGCGTTCGTATAACAACTCGGCCACCATGTCCCCATCACGCGGTACCACTGCTCCTGCGTGACCTCGAAGACGCCGAGGTAGAACGGCCGCGTGAGAACGACGCTGTGCCGGTCTTCGAAACAAAACCCCAGCGTTTCGCGACCGATCTCTTCGGGAGGCGATCCCATGTCGAATGTCCCGGGAGAGATCCTGCGCAACACCAGCTTGGTCGTCATGTAAGCCGTATCGTTCGTCACGCCGTACCAGACGCGGTCGCCCCGCTTGTCTGTGACCAAGCGGCGGTCGTCGGGATAGACGTATTCAAAAAGACGGCTGTTGTTTAAGCTTCGTTCAAGATTGACGATCAAATAAACGGGCGGGCGCACAGGCTTGAGCGCCACGCGAAAATTCGTCAGGACGCCGCTGTTCGTGCAGCAGGTCGCCGTCGGGTCCCACACGGTGCGGTGCGGTCCGCGGCCGACCTCATAGATGTCCCCCGTGAAAGACGATGCCGGCAGGTTCAGCGGTGTGTCTCCGTCGTATGCGGTGATCGCTATATCCACGCGTTGCGTACTGTCGCACGATAAGACGTAGTCGATATCCACCAGTCGGTTCCACGGCCAGCGCTGGCTGACGCTCACCTGGCTGACCGTCGGCTTGACCGCTAGCGTATTCAGAGTTGCAAACACCGCGATTATGCCGAAAATCATTTTAATGGCTGTTGTTTTTTGCATGCGGGCATTCCCTTCCGAACGACGGCGCAGCGCCGTACTCAACGCACATTGATGACGATTCCTCTTTTGCGCCAAGAAACGGACGTGAATTTTTCTTCTGAGGTGTTTGAAAAGGTGAGCGCAAGTCTCACGGTGCCGCCTTCCGACTCGGAACACGTGAGTTTGCAACCGTAATAACCGCTGATCTCATTCAGGAAATTGGTTTGCGTCTCGTTTCTTTTTATGGCGACCAATAGACACGCGTTCGTCGCGTGAGCCGTTTCTTCCGTCCAATACGCGTCATAGGGAACGACCCTGTTTTCTTTTGAACGTCCCCAACCTTTTTCCATGGGTCGCGTATCCACAACCGTTTTTCCGAACGCCCCCGTTACAACAGCCAAGCGCGAAGTGAGCGCGTTTTCCACCGCATCGTTTGCGTCATAAAATGTGAGGCGGAGATCGTAGACGTCCTCCGCAGATGAAAAGGCTGTGCTGAACGGATGCCAAACATAGGTCGTCGTTTCGCGTGTGAAATTCGTAACGAACGACGTGTTCATGCCGAGCATTTCAAGCCTTGCGCGCGTAGCCGATAGACCCCAATCCCAGCGTAACGGGACTTCGTTCGTAAACACGGTTTCCCATCTGCGGTTATCGGAACAAGGCGACGACTCCACTTGGATCGGCTTCGAAACGGTTCCGGTCGTGTCTGCGCTCAAGAAGTCCATCAGCGTTCTTGAGCGGGCGGCATAACATTTCTCGCGTATCGGCGTTCCGGACGGACGGACCCACGCCTTTTTATTTAAAGGGGCCTTTGTTTTTATAGACACCTTTTTTTGCGTGGATTTTGCAGCCCGCGCACCAGACGATTCGACTTCAGGCAAATATCGTTCTTGCCACAGGTCGCCGATCAGGCCGGCTACGCTCAACGCCACAACCGGGCTTTTCAAGGCCAGGTTTCCTTTGACCGACGCAAACAGCTTTTCGGCTTCATCCCAGTCCGCCTCTGTCTTCGTCACGTATCCGAGACGCGCGCGCGCGCCTTGGCCCTCTTCGCACAGTCCCACGGCGTCGCCCTCTCCGTCCGTCACTTGCACCCGCCCTTTGAACACCAGCACATCCGAAACGCCGCCTAGTGTCATCGCGCCGAATACCGTTCCAAGATCCCATGCCGTCAGTCCCGGAGCGTGTACCGTGGAACCCGTGGCCGAAGGAGGCACATTCGCCAATAGACGGCCGGTTTCCAGACATACCTCCATCCCGTCCCGCAACGTCATTTCCGCCGGTCCCAGCAACGTTATTTCAGCCCCCGAGGTCAGCCGGAACCGGATCCGTCCGGAGGCCAGTTTTAACTTCGAGGTCTGACACCACACCCCAAGTTTCGCGTCTGCAGGCGAGAGTCCCTCCGCGTCCACGGCTTCTTCTAGTCTCAGCCGCGTCTGTGCGGCCGTCTTCGCATTTATGGAAGACATTCGGCTTTTCAAGTTCAACGTCTCGCGGTTTCTTATTTTCTCCGCCTTCCACATTCCCGCGCCCAACGCCACCGCTATCATCGCCGCCGCAGCAGCCTTCCACCACACGCGGCTTTTCACGTCCCGACGCCGGGGTTTCCGGTTTGCGTTTCGGACTTCCTTTCTTGCGAATCGACACCGGAGTAATGCGTGAATTCGCATCAGTTCCGCATAGCGGGCCCGTGCGGACTCATCGTTCTTGAGCAATACGGCGAAAAGTCTCCGCTCGTCATCCGAGGCAAGGCCGTCGATCACCTTTTCCAACAGATCCTCAAATTCATTGGAATAAGCCTTGTTCATAACGCGCCTCCCGCCCCGACATTTCGCTTCATGCATAGGGCTAGAGAAGCGCGAATCCGATGAAGCATCACGCCTACCGAAACGACGGAACGGCCCAGCTGCGAAGCCATTTCCTTGAGCGACGATCCGCCTATGTAATTCAGCTTCAGAATCCGCCGTTGCTCTTCGGTCAGTTTCGAGAGACACGATTCCAAGTGCCCCATCACTTCGGCGGGGTATCGCGTGTCTATGGACTCCGTCGACGCATGCTCCGCGAACCAGTCCAGCAGCTCCTCGTCGAAGACGAGTCGGCTTCTGCTCTGTTTCGACCGGAAAGCCCGCACTTGGTTGTACGCGAAGCTCCGCGCCCAAGGGAGGAACGGCAGGGAGGCGTCGTACCGTTCGGCATGGTTCCACAGCGCCAAATTGGTGTCCTGCAGAACGTCAGACGCATCATTCTCGCTTTCCATGAGAATGCATACGAAAGCGTACAGTTCGAACTGTGCGCTCGCGAGGAGCTGGCCGAAGTGTTTCAGATCGGGGGTCACGCAAATATTCCCATCTCTGTAATGTATTATCGCAAGAGATGAGAAATCTTACATAAATTTTTCGCGATTAAAACCGGGCGCGCGTATGCAGGTGATCGGAAATGAGCGCGACGGGGAAAGCAGCGCGACGGCGCGCGTCGCAAGCACACCGTTGGGATCGGCGAGTTTCTGTGGGGCACGAAGACGCTTCGGGAACGGACACGGCCGTCAATCGAGATGGAAGATCTCGGGCAGGGGGGAACAGACGGGCGAGTCGTCCGGGTTTACTTCCATAAGCGGGGCCATGTAATTCCACCATTTTTTGACGATGGCCGTTTGGGGTAAAGCGGCGGACGTGTTCGCTTCGCTGAGTTTCTGAACGGCGAAGAGCGTGAGCGTTTCCTCATCGAGGAAGATCGAATAGTCGAAGATGCCGGCGTCGCGGAGTTCTTGGGCCAGCTCAGGCCAAATCTCATCGTGTCTTTTTTTGTATTCGGCGATGATGCCGGGTTTAAGTTTCATCTTGAAGGCGTGGCGTGTCATGGAAAGATGATCCCTTTCGATTTCGATAAAGCGCTCAACGCGGAGCGTTTGTTTATGGACGGGACGGCGTTCGTTTCGGTTGTGCCTGCAGACGCTGACTCAGAATGATGTAGACGAGAACGGTCACGAACCAACCGGGCAGGCTGACGAAGAAGATTTTGTCGATGCCGAAAATGAAGAGCAGCCCCACGCAAAAGGCCATGCTGATCAGCCATGCCGCACCGGCGGCCCAGTTGAGCGGCAGGCGGATTCTTTCGGCAAAGTCGCGCTGCATGCCCAATTTCGGCAAGAGCCAGTAATCGGCGAAGATCACGGCGCCCATCGGCATGAGGATCATGCCCCAGAGCGAAACGAAGCCGAGCAGCTTCATGGTCACGATCGGGAAGATGGCGGTTACGCTGGCGACTAGACCGGTGATGATCGTGACGTTGACGCGCGAGGAGCCGGGGATGAGCGACTGAAAGGCCAGCCCCGCACGGTAGAGGGTGGGGTTGGCCGTGGTCCAGCCTGCGATCACAACGACGAGCAGGCCGAGCACGCCGCAGGCGTTGTAGGCCAGCGGACCGGGCAGCACGGCGGTGTTGGTCGGGTCGGCCTTAAGCTGGACGGCATAGAGCGTCGAGGCGGCGATCCAAGCCATGAAATGTCCGATGAACATGCCTGCGGCCGAAGCGATGCCGTACCACGATTTGCGCGCGAAACGGAAGAGCGAGAGGTCGGCCATGCCGATGTGCCACGCCATGTTGCAGAACCATGCGAAGAACATGACGTGCCAGAAGGTGAACTTCACTTGTCCGGCTTGAGGCGCTCCGCCGGTCCAGATTTGAGTGGCGGCGATATCCCAGAAATTGTCGAATCCGGTCACGCCGAGTTTGCGTAGGCTGATGACGCCGAAGACCGCGAACATCAGGACCAGCAGCGGCGAGACGGCATTCGCGAAAGCCGCCACAACGCGATAACCTTTGGCGGCGACGACAGAGAAGAGCCCTCCGGTCAGCAGGACGGCTGTGACCCATCCGATGCCGGTCGGCAGCGTGTCGCTCAACTGCGGCATGGAAAAC
>CAZTDL010000127.1:4200-9426 GCA_964612775.1 uncultured Lentisphaeraceae bacterium | reverse complement strand
GGGCCATCGCTGCCTGCCACGGCGAGAACATCGCCTGTTTTGAGGCGCAGGGTACCGGTCCACGGTTGCTTGTAGCTGGCCCATGAGGTGACTTTCGTGCCATTGAGAAAGAGGTCGGCGGCATTATCGCAAAGCAATGCCGCGTGGAATTCGCCTTCGGCGCCTGACCAGACGTGTTTGAAAACGGCCTTGGGCGCGGGTTTGCGGGTCCATACCCAGCGGCCGGTGAAGGACGCCGCATACGTGCGTGTCGGCGTATCCGCATCGGCCGGCGTGTCCGTCCAATGGCATGCGGCGGTGCCGGGCGCGAACAGCTCCTTGACGAGCGCGGCGGTTTGAGGATCCTTCGCACCCGCGCGATCGGTGATCTCAGGCAGGTCTCCCAACGCGACCACGTGACCGCCGGCGCGACGGAAAGCGAGCGCTTTTTCGAGCGACGCGTGGCGGATCGCGAACATCGATGGTAAAACCAGAATGCGATAGGATTCGCCGGAAACGGCGAGTCGTCCGTCCTTCACTTCGGCGCGGGCGAGGGATTCGGCATCGATGAAATCGAAGTCGGTCTTACAGGTGTTCACAAGATCGGCACCAACCGTATAGGCCAGCAGTTGCGAGATCTTGCCGCGTTCGGGATCGGCCACGAGCGGCTCATGCGGATTCACGATCGCGACATCGGCCACATGGTCGCCTTGGCTGAGAAGGTAGCTGAGGCGCTCGAAATATTTCAAGAAAACAGGCATGTGCGCCCAGTAAGGCATATGAAAGTGATAGCAGGGCGGAGCCCACTCCCACCCACCGCCTTTCGTGGTGTAATAGAGTCCATGCAGATTCAGGAGGGTTGAGCCGTAAAGAAAATTGCGGTTGCTGGATTCGAAGATGGTTTCCGTGGAGGCCTGCCAGCCGAGGCTGTGATAGCCTTCGACCCAGACGCGCGGACGGCGGTAGAGGTGGGCGATCGAGGATCCGACTTTGTTCTTGATCAGGTCGGCGCTGGACCCGGGGGTGTCAAAACCCGGCGCTGTGTACCAGCGCATGGCTCGGAAATAATCGCCGAACTCTAACGGGTTTTTGCCGCGGCTGGCGGGATCGCAGGCGTAGATCATGCCGCGGCTGTCGTGCCAATTAAAGATCGGTTTGAAGTAATATTCCTCCGAGAGCGAAACCATGACGTCGTTGAAGTCGAGGCGGACTTTGGCCGTGTCGGGCCCGATGTCCATGAAGAGCGCGGCGAGTTTAGGGCGGACATCATAGCCCTTGCGTTTGGCGAACTGGTCGGCGAACTCGGGGCTCCAGAGGCGGCTGTCACCGGAGAGGCGTAGCTCGTCTTGGAAGAAATAGTTGAGGGCTTTTTGCGCTTCCGGCGGCGTGCGGGCGAGGAAAGGGGTGAGAAAACGGTCGATCACGCGGCGGCCCGACTCGGGGTTGAGCGGATCAAGCGTTTCTGCGCGCGTGTCGGCGGTGACGGTGATGATGCGCCAATGGCCTGGCGGTAATTTCCATTGCATGGCCTGCGGATCGAGCGGGATATGACTGTTGGGGAGGGGTTGTCCGTCCTTCAGCGCAACCGCAATGACGGAAACGGCGGATGCGTCGTGAGGTCGGGCTGAAACGGAGTCCATCCCGACGATGACATCGTGCGCGCGCAGGCCTAAGACGTGTGCGTTGAGATCGTCCGAGGTGATGCCCAGTTGGCGAAAGAGGTTATCGCGGCCCGGCCAATCGAGCGTATAGCCGCCGAGTCCGATACCCATGCCGCGCTTAGCCGACTCTTTGGCGATGAAGGCAAAGATATCCCACCACTCATCGGAGAAGATCGCAGGTTCAACGGCTTCGGTCTTCCAGCCGTTCGAACGGCTGTGGGCATAGTTGATCTGCGTGCCGGAGATTCCCGCCTTATGCAATTCATCCAGTTCCCAGAGCAGGCGCTCCTTATTGAGCTTATCGCCGGTCCACCACCAGAAGGGGACTTCGCCGTAACCGGGCGGCGGTGCGGCAAACGTTTTTCGGAGGCCGATATCGGGGTCACGGTTCGGGAAACCCGGGCCCTGCGCAGCTAAGATGGAAAGCGTGTCGGAGCAGACAACAAACCCCAGCACGACGGTGATGTAACGTCGGATCATGGTTTCCCCCATATGCTTCCGAGAAACACCGAAGAGGGTCTACGCGTCTGCGCCGCCACGGGATGGAACTTCGGCGGTATGCGTTAAGAGCAAAGATTCCCTTATGCCCAACGCATGGCCAAAGCGCCCCACGTGAGGCCTGCGCCGAAAGCATCCATCACAATCACGTCGTTCTTTTTGATGAGTCCCTGTTCGAGAGCTTCACAAAGTGCGATCGGAATGGTGGCGGCGGAGGTGTTGCCGTAGTCCGCGATGTTGAGGAAGACTTTTTCGGCCGGCAGGTTCAGACGTTTGGCCACGGCTTCGATGATTCGCTTGTTGGCTTGGTGCGCGATCAGGAGCGAGACGTCCTGTGAGGTCAATCCGGCACGGTCGAGGACACACACGGCGCATTCGTACATATTACGCACGGCCTGTTTGAAGACCTCGTTACCCTGCATGATGATATAGCGGCCCGGCACGTTCGGGTTGGGGCGGCACCCGCTGTTCGCAAGTTCGAGCAGGTCCGTCAGATTACCGTCGCCGCCAAGCTTCGCGGCCAAAATGCCTTCGGTATCCGAGTGACAGGCACTGAAGATCGCGGCGCCCGCACCGTCGCCGAAGAGAATACAGGTGTCGCGGTCTTTCCAGTTCACGATCGAACTGTTGACCTCGGCACCGATGACGAGCACATGCTTCATCGAACCGGATTTGATCATCCCCCAAGCCAGACTGGCTCCATAAATGAAACCGGTACAGGCCGCGCTGATATCCAATACGCCCGCATGGGTCGCGCTGATCGCCTTCTGAACCTGGCAGGCGACGGACGGATAGATCGTGTCGGGTGTGGATGTGGCCACAAGAATCAAATCGATCTGATCCGCCGACAGGCCGGACATTTTCAATGCGTCTGCTGCAGCCCGCGAAGCGAGATGAGACGTATATTCACCCGGTGCTGCGATGCGGCGCTCACGGATGCCGACACGCTGGGTAATCCATGCGTCGCTGGTTTCCACCATTTTCTCCAGATCAGCGTTTGTCAGCCGCTTTTCGGGAAGCGCTTTGCCGACGCCTGTGATTATCGCAGTCAATTTCCGTCCACTCATGTGTGTCCCATCCGGGTTGGCCTTTCAAAATGAAGGAGGTAAGCATACAATAAACGCCTAGCCCAAACAATAGGGCCTTTATTCTTTTAGGGAGCAAAGTATGAAGAGTGCGGGATGCCTTGTTTCGTTGGTTATAAGCCTCTCTTGCGTCTGTCTGGCTGGAGCTGACCGGCCGGTGAAGGTGGACGAGGCCGGATTTTTACGGTGGCGGATGACGGCGGCGAGGTCGCCTTGGTGGGGGTGAACTATTATACGCCTTTCACGATTGACTACGCGGAGGTGAAACGGCTGGGAATCGATCATAAACAGGTGATCCGCGATGACGTGGCACATTTTCGACGGCTCGGTTTCGGCTGTATCCGGGTTCATTGCTTCGAACGCCAGTTCAGCGACGCAGACGGTAACTTGCTTGATAACACGCATGTGGACCTGCTTGATTTTCTGATCGACGAATGCCGCCGCAACGGCCTGTATACGGTGCTGACACCCATCGCCTGGTGGGGCGGCGGAAAATGGACCGACCGGACGCACGGTTTTTCCGATGTATACGAGATGCGGAAGATGACAACCGACCGGACGGCGTGGACGATCCAGGCGCGCTTTCTCAAACAGTTTGCCGAGCACGTGAACCGTTATACGGGACGGAAATATGCCGAAGATCCGTGCGTGCTCGCCTTCGAGTGCATCAACGAGCCGCTTTATCCCAAAGACACACCCGACAGCCTGGTCACGGAATATATCAACACATTGTCTGACGGCCTGCGCGCCGGCGGGACGGTCAAACCGATTTACTATAACTCGTGGCAGGGGCGCAACAAGGCGGCCGCCGCGGCGCGAATCGAAGGCGTCACCTGTTCCTACTATCCCACGGGGTTGGTGGCGGGGCATGCGCTGGAAGGTCCGCAGCTGATTCGCATCCGTGCTTCCTCTCTTCATCCGGATGAGGCCATCGTCCATAAATCGCGAATGGCGTACGAATTCGATGCGGCGGATGTGGCCGGTTCGTACATGTATCCGGTCATGGCCAAATTGTTCCGTTTCGAGGGGGTGCAGGTGGCTGCGCAGTTCCAATATGACCCGATGGTTCTGGCGAACGTGAACCAAAATTGGCAGACGCACCACCTGAATCTTATCTATACTCCGGGCAAGGCTTTAGCGTTGGCCATTGCGGCAGAGGTCTTTGCCCGCATTCCGCGCGGCACGCCGTATGATCCGGCAAATCATGCGCTTGTTTTTGAACCGTTCCGTGTTTCGGCCGATGAGGATCTCTCGGAAATGGTGACGCGCGACCGTTTTATCTATAGCAATACGACGCGGACACAGCCCCCGGCCGCCGCGGCGCTGGAACGCGTGTGGGGCTGCGGTTCTTCCCCGGTTGCGGTATATGACGGCACGGGCGCGTATTTCCTTGACCGCGTTTCGGCAGGCGTGTGGCGGCTTCAGATCTATCCCGATGCCTTCACCTTGGCGGACCCCTATACGGGCACTGCGGAACCGAAAGTGCGGGTGATCCCGGGACGGCACGACATGACCCTCCTCCTGCCGGATCTTGGCGGCGGGTTCAGTGTCTGGCCGTTTGACGGGCGGGCGGCGGGTGAACGCCGCGCCGTTGCCCGCGGCGGCGCGTTTACGGCTGAGCCCGGCGATTATCTGCTCACCGTTGCGGAACGTGTGCCGGAAGAGGCTTTGCTGCATCAGCCGGCAGGCGTGCCGCGATATGTCGCACCCTCGCCCGAGGCCATCACCGCGCCGTTGCTTTGTGCCGCCGTGTCAAAACAGTGGCGGGCGGGCGTGCCGCTTGAGCTGCGGGCGCAAGCGGCGTTTGCCACAAATGTGACGGCACGACTTATATCGGATACGGGAGACGTGAGGGAGGTCACGCTGACGCCCGACCAGTGGCAGGGCACGCTGGTGCGGCTCGCTCGGGCGGGGCAAGGCCTCTACGACGCTCTGTACCGCCCCCCGACCGCCGAGATGCTGCGGATGGCGCGCGAGTTCGATGCCCTGCCCTACTTCCGCCG
>CAZTDL010000127.1:0-4190 GCA_964612775.1 uncultured Lentisphaeraceae bacterium | reverse complement strand
CGGGGTGTGCGCCCTTTCGCTATGAAGGTCTGTTGCCGGGCGAGGCGCTGAAAGCGGGCTCTTACCGGGTCGCGTTTAAGGCGGAGGGTCCCGCCGGAGTGACGGTCTATCCGGAAGGAAAGACCTTTGATGTCCGTTGGTTGACAACGTCAGGACCGGCGGTGCCTCTGTATTCGGTTCCGCCGCGCGCGGATGCGGCGGACGGCATTGCCGTAAGCAAAAACAACGCGAGGACGGCGGAAGTGGCGATTGTCGAAGGCCGTGTGTCCGGATCGAGAGCGCTGCGGCTGGTGGTGGACGGTTGCGATCAGGCGGGCCAGGCGGCGGGATATAGTCTGCCGTTTATGGTCAATGACACGGGAAAGCAGCGTTTGCGAACCGTTTCCGCCGCAGACTCGGAGACCGGTTGGGGACTGCGCGTTGTGGCGCGGGGCGGCGATGGAAACGGCACGCGTGTGGAATTGGGTTTCAAGATGAAGAACGGGCAGGGGCTCGGTTACGATTTCCGGGTGGGTTCCGCATGGAGTGCGAGCGTGTTGCCCGTGACAGAACTTCACCCTTTGTGGGGTTTGCCCTCGCGCGCCGCGTTCCGTTGGCAGGATGTGGAACGAATCAGTGTTCTGACAGGCCCGTGGCTGTGGAGGAACGAAAAGATCGGGCGGCAGGTGTTCGACCTTGCTGAACTCCAATGGGTGGAACTGTCTCCTTCGTTTGCGTTGACGGTCGCGGAAGGTTCTACGCCGTGGGAATTGGTGGATGTCAAAGCGTTGCTCCGGACGGTGGACTGGACCCATCAGATGCGTCGCTGGCAGGTGTGGGATTGCGAGGGACGGCAGGCGGCGCATCTCGGAACCGACGGGTTTTCGGCCGAGCGCGAGAGCGTGTCGCTGCGGATGCCTTGCGAAGGCAAGGCTTTTGCGAAATTATGGCAAACAGACGGTCAAAATGCCGTCCTGACTGTCCGTGCGCGGGCGGCATGTCCGAAGACCACCGGATTCGAGTTGGCGTTGATCGAGTCTGGAGACGTGGCCTGGGGGATGGTCGTGCCGTTGACTGTTGAATGGCGGACGATTCGGATACCGGTCAACACGCTTAAACTCTTTACCCAGTGGGATAAGACCATGACGGCGCGGGCAGGCAAACAGGTTCGGCTGTCGCGCCTCGAGACGGTCAACCTTTGTTTCGGAAAATGGCTTTTCAAGGATGCGGCTGCAGAACCGCACGCGTTCGAGATCGCCGGAATCGGGATCGCGGCGGCACCCCATTCCGAGCGATAACGTTCAATTCCGCCATCGGTTGCCGAGGGGGTCAGCCCGCGGCTGATGGAACCTTCGCCAGGTCGCGAATCACGACGCCGGCAAGGATCAGGCCCGCCACGGACGGCACAAAAGAGACGCTCCCCGGCGGGCGTTGATGCCGAACCGGTGTTTCGCGCGAATAGACCACTTTAAGCGAAGTCAGATTGCGACTCTTTAATTCTTTGCGCATGACCTTGCAGAGCGGACAAACCGACGTATCGGCAAGGTCGGCCACCTCGAAGCGGGTCGGATCCAATTTATTGCCTGCGCCCATGCAACTCACGATAGGAATGCGGGCTTGATGCGCACGTACGGCGAGTTCAACCTTGGCGCTGACGGTATCGATGGCATCCACAATGTAATCGAAACGGGACAGATCAATACGATCGGCGTTTTCGGGCAGAAAGAAAGTCAGAAGGGTTTCGATATCGGCTTGAGGATTAATATCGCGCATGCGTTCGGCCATGACCTCGACTTTGGGTCGTCCGAGCGTGCTGTGCAGAGCGATAAGCTGACGGTTAAGATTGGACGGGCAGACGCTATCCGCGTCAATCAGAAGAAAATGGCCGATACCCGCGCGTGCGAGGGCCTCACAGGTAAAAGAACCGACACCCCCAATACCGAAAACCGCGACTCGGCTTTTGCCGAGCGTTTCGAGCGCGGGTTTTCCCAAAAGAAGTTCTGTACGTGAGTTCACCGCGATTCCTACTGCGGCTCTTCCGGCGGCGGATCATCGGGTTGCGGTGTCATGGATTGACCTTGCTGTTGTCCGCCAAAGTCCTCCAGTTCCTGCGCGGCCAAGGCTTTTTCTTTCTCTCGCCGCTGGAACTCGCTGGCGGCGGCATCGCGGGCGAGTTTGACGATTTGTTCCTGCCGTTTCGCGTCAGCGGCCATCTGCTCCTTCGTCTTGAGGGAGGTTCTTGCCCGCAGGCGTTCCACATACGAACGGGTTTCCGCCGCTTCTTTCTCGGCCGCAGAGGCAACCGCAGTCGGCGCATCCGGTTTCCGGATGCGGATCAAACCGGGAGGACCAAACGGAGGAGGGGTGAGCTTTCCGGCCGGACCGGATGAGGCTGGGGGCTGGCCTGCAGCGGTCCCGGCCGTACGCGACGGCGGAGGCGCATCGACCAATCCCTGACCCAGCTTGAGGGAGATGGTGACCCCATCCTTCTCGATGGCGGCAATTTCTGTGTCAAAATCGGCGCTGAGCACCGTCCAGCCTCCCGACGACTCGCCGACCCGAAGATAATAACTGACGGGCGGGTTAACGGAGAGATCGGTGAACCCGATGGCGGTTGAACCCTCGGGCGTCACGTTGACGGCCGACATGTTGATCTTTTTTGCGATGGCTTGCTGTTCGGCTTTGATCTGCGCGTCATTCTTGCTTGTGTCAACGTTGCTCGCCGCGGCGTTGAAATTGGCGGGTAGCGCCCCGAAAGGCATACGGTCAAGGATCAACTGATAGTGTTCGAAAGGCTGGGGCATATACGTTGTTGAACGTGCCGTATTATTGTTCGCCGTCGCACCGAAGGCCGCGCACGCGACGCCGAAAGACGCTGCTGCAAAACGCCTGCCAAAACGGTAAGAAGGGAAGATAAACATATCGTTAAGATAGCAGAACGAAGACTGGGAAGGGAAGAGGATTTATATCCTGAACATCCTGTAAAACGTATACGCTGAGCCGTTTCCGGCGGGCTGAGCGGCGAGTGATCGGACGATCCGGACCGGCGATTTCGATCTTGAAGGGCTGCCTTGCGGTGTGTTAAGTTCAGCAAATGAATTTTGATGCGGAAATGGAATGCGAAAAGCTTGTTTTGCTTGGGCAAGGAAGTCGTCGCCTCTGTTTCCGGATTCCCGATCAGGCGTATTGCGTTAAATTCTACCGTATTCCTGCGGAATACACACACAAGACGACATGGGGCGTGCGCCTGCATATCTGGTTTTCCCGTTTTGTGAGCCGTCTGAACGCCAACTGTCAGGAGTGGCGCTATCATCAGCGTTTGCGTCAACGTTTGCCGACCGATCTTTTTGCCGCTTTTCCCGACGAGATAACGCCGGTTTTCTCGCGCAAGCGAGGGTGGGGGATCGTTGAAAGCTTGATTGAGAATGTGGATGGTACGCCGATCCAACGGGTGATTTTCGAGATGGGACGGGTGAAGGACGAGCGGTTTCGCCATCAACTTTACGCGGCGGCCGAGCGTCTATTCGCGCAACTGGCCGATAACGCGGTCTGTTTTTACGATCCGCCCAACGTAATGGTGCAATGGACGGGACCGGACTCGTTTCGCTTGCGCATTGTGGATTTCGAACCGCAGGGTCGAGCGTTTATACCTAGACTATCATTGATCAGGCCCTATGTCCGCAGCAAAGTGCGGCGGCGTTGCGCGCGGTATCTCAAACGGTTGCGGGAAACGAATTATTCCGAGGAGGTATTGTCCAAATGAAACAGATTATTTGTATGAAGTGGGGTACATATTATACGGCGGATTATGTGAATCGTCTCTTTAACATGATCACGCGTTATACCACGCCGCCCTTTAAACTGTATTGCTTGACCAATGAGCCGGAAGGAATCAATCCCGCAGTGGAGATACGTCCGTGTCCGGCTCTTGATTTGCCGTCCCATATGAAAAATGGCGGCTGGCGTAAAGTGTCACTCTGGGCTCCACAGGTTGCCGATCTCACAGGCGAACTTCTTTTTATAGACCTCGATATCATCATCACGGGGCCGCTCGACGCGTTCTTTACTTATCAAGGCCAGTCGGATTACATGGTGATGCGGAACTATACGACAATGGATCGGCGGATCGGCAACACGTCGGTTTTCCGTTTTAAGGTGGGGTCGCATCCCGACGTCCTTGAACGACTGTTGGCGGATCCGCAGGCGATGCG
>CAZTDL010000126.1:0-9435 GCA_964612775.1 uncultured Lentisphaeraceae bacterium | reverse complement strand
CATCAACCAATAATGGGCTGGCGGTTGACAAACGCAAGGATTATACCTTTAATAAGGATTCGCGTCATTTCAACGGCGACGTTCCCCACCAGTGGGAGTCTTTCCGTGATGCGTGGTCGGCCGCCTTGATCAGGGCGGTCACGAATTCCGTGAAGCTCGGCAGCCGCACGGCTCAGGTGAATCGGGAATATAAGTCCTGCCTGTCGGACGTCTATGGCAAATGGGATGTTTTCAAATGGTACTCGCGCGACCCCGCTCGAACCGCGATCTTTGATGACAGCCTGACGCTTTCGGCACCGATGCACGAGATTGACCGCAAGATGCTCTACTCCTTCTCGCTGGATTCTTTTTCTGATCGTCAGCAACTGTTCCTCTTCTTTCTTCGCGCCGAAGCGACGGTGCAGTCCTTTGGCAGCAGCGGTGCCCAACGGTCACTTGCCGGCGGACGGGCGGTCGCACTCGTGTGGCGCGATCCGTATCCGCGCGGGTATGATAAGAAGAAAGACATCGACGGTGTGTCGAACCCTTGGTTGATAAAGACCGGGGACCAAGGTTGGTATCCCGAAAATTCTCAATACCTCTCGCCGTGGTGGGTACAGTATTTTACGACCGCTTCGAAGGATCCGCGCGATAAGAACGGATATCGCTGGAACGGTTATCATGATATGCGCATCCTCTTTTTTAAGCAGTTGGAACAGTAAGAGGTGTTTCCGAGAGCTATCGGTTGGGATCGTGTTTTGACCTCAACGCGTTTGCTTAAGGAATCTTTTCTGCGCGAAAAGAAAGGATACGTTTCCATGCTCAAGATGGCTTTTTTGCTTTGCGCCGTCACCGCGTACGCGGCCGAGATTCCGGACGTGCTGAAGACCGCAGACGGTACGCCGGTCACGACGAAAGCGTCGCGGGAAAAGGTGCGCCGTCCCGAGGCGCTCGAACTTTTCAAGACCCATGTTTTCGGACGGAATCCCGTTGAACGTCCCGACACCTTGCGTTTTGAACCGATCGAGGCCGATAGGGAGATGGTGGACGGCAAAGCGCTCCGCAAGCGTGTGAATATCCGGTTCTCGGGTCCCGGCGGGGAGGGCTGTATCGCGCTGACCGCTTTTATTCCGAAGACGGAAAAACCGGCCCCGGCCTTTGCGCTGATCTGTAACCGCTCTTCGGCGAAACATATCGATCCGGACCGCGTTGAGAAAAATCCTTTTTTCCCGGTTGAGGAATTGGTGGCGCGCGGTTACGCGGCGCTCGCCTTCTACAACGGCGATATCGACCCAGACGATTTCGATGGCTTCACCAATGGCGTTCACGGCGTGTTTCAGCCCGGTCCCGGAGCCCGGACCGCCGATTCATGGGGAACCATCGCGGCATGGGCGTGGGGCGCGAGCCGCGTGATGGATTGGATTGAGACCCAGCCGACCATCGACCGCACGCGCGTCGGTGTGGCGGGACATTCGCGCGGCGGTAAGACCGCGCTCTGGTGCGGCGCGACCGACACGCGCTTTGCGCTCACCATCTCGAACGACTCGGGCTGCAGCGGCGCCAAGCTCAACCGCATGGATTTGCCTAAATCGGAGAGCATCGCCCGCATCAACAAGGTCTTCCCGCATTGGTTCTGCGATAATTACAAGAAGTACGGCAATAATGAAGACGCATTGCCGCTGGATCAGCACATGCTGATCGCCTTGATCGCGCCGCGCCTGGCCTATGTGGCTTCGGCGTCGCTGGACGACTGGGCGGGGCAGCCCGCCGAATTCCGCTCCTGCGTGCTGGCCTCGCCCGTGTGGCGACTCTACGGCATGAAAGGTCTGGTCGGCGACACCTTCCCCGCGCCCGACACCCCGCTGGCGGAGGGGTGTATCGGTTATCACTTGCGTACGGGCAAACATGATCTCACGCTTTATGACTGGGAGCGATATATGGATTTCGCGGATCGGCATATGAAGAGCGCGTCAGGGCATGAGTCCGGAAAAATCGCAACGGATGAACGCTCGCGCTAGAGCGGTTGAAATGATTCTGTGACCGTTTGTCTGAATGTTGCGCCCACGCTAAACGGCTCGGCGCAGCCTCGCCCTCCAAAAATCGACCGTTCTTCAAATGGAGGGCGAGGCTGCGCCGAGCCGAACATGGGCTACACAATTTGTAAGAACGCGCGAATGAACGCATGAACGTAATCCCCCAGTGGCTCATCGAGAAGAAACGCGACGGCGGCGCACTCGACGCGGCCGAGATCCGCGCGTTCATTGATGGGTATACCCGTGGTTCGATTCCGGACTATCAGATGTCCGCGCTCGCCATGGCGATCTGCTTTCGAGGCATGACAGCCGATGAAACGGCCGTGCTGACGGACGCTATGATGCGCTCGGGCGATTTGGTGACATTCACGAACTGGCCGTGTCCCACGGCGGATAAGCACTCGACCGGCGGAATCGGCGATAAGATATCACTTGCGCTGGGGCCGTTGGCCGCTTCGGCGGGACTCGCCGTGCCGATGATTGCAGGTCGCGGCCTCGGTATCACCGGCGGAACGATCGACAAGTTAGAGTCGATTCCGCGTTATGACACACGGCTTTCGATCGACGCTTTCAAGCGGGTGGTCGGCGAGGTGGGGTGTTCGATTTCGGGACAAACCGAACGTCTCGCGCCCGCCGATAAAAAGCTGTATGCCCTGCGCGACGTGACCGGCACGGTTCCGAGCATTCCGCTTATTACCGCCAGTATCATGTCCAAAAAACTTGCCGAGGGTGCGGATACGCTGATCTTCGATGTCAAATGCGGTCGGGCTGCGTTCATGCGAACGCGGGAGGATGCGCGCGCCTTGGCGCAGAGCCTGATCCGCGTTGGGCGTTCGTTAAACCGTAAGATAGGTGCGCTTATCACCGATCTGGAACAACCGCTCGGCCGTGCCGTCGGCAATGCGGTGGAGGTCGCCGAGGCGATCGAGACGCTTAAAGGCTGCGGACCTGCGGATACGCGGTTGCTGACGATCGAACTGACCGCGCTTATGTGTGAGCTTGCCGGCGTCTACACGGATCATGCGACAGCGCGCCGCGAACTGGCGACACGTCTCGACGATGGTCGAGCCTTCGAGGTTTTTCGCCGTATGGTGACGGCGCAGGGTGGAGATGTGCGGGTGATCGATGAGCCTAACCGTTTGCCTCAACCCTGCGCGGTAATGGATGTGCTTGCCCCGCAGAGCGGTTTTGTGACTTTTGTGGATGCGCAGCAGATTGGACGTGTTGTGTTGCAATTGGGAGGAGGGCGTGTCACAACTGCGGAGGTGATCGATCCTTCGGTTGGCGTTGACCGACTGGTGCAGGCGGGTGAACGTGTGGAAAAAGGACAGCCGCTCGTGCGTCTGTTGGCGAAAGACACGGCGGGTGCCAAAGCGCTGGCTGTAAATGCGGCCAGAGCCGTTCGCATCGGAAAGGATCGTGAACCTGAGCGCATAAGAGTATTGGAGTCCATATCAGGGTGATATATTTAACGATCATCATGCGCTTGAATCTATCCTCGCCGGAACCTGCTGTTTTCATACTGTAAGAGTGTCATTGCGGTCTAAAAACAAACGCTTATCTATTTTCATTTCATTGTGCGTTATCGCGATAAGGAAAGAATGGTTAGAATCAAATGCTGACGAGGGATTTAGTTAAAGATTCGATGATCGTATTGTTTGCGGTCACGCTGGCAGGGTGCGCTTCGAATCCGAGTCGGTCGGCGAAGGCGGGCGTCACCCAAAATATCCCTGATACGAGAAAAATTACATAAGTTTCGGTTGGCATGTCCTTAAAACAAGTCTGCGACCTGATCGGGCCGTCCACCGATATATGTACTTATTCGACAGTAAAATTTTCTTTCCTTTTTTTTGGCAGCGATGGTGTCAGAACGGAGGCTTTGTATAAGAAGAAGGCCGGATCGTTTTCACAGGTGTGGGTGTCTCTGGGACGGGGTTTCGAGCCCACACGGTCGACTATGATCCGACTGAAGACGGATAGAATAACAAATAAACGGACAGCTTCCGTTTGACTCGAACGCCGGAAAACCTGCACAATCCATGTGGGCTTATATTATTCTGCATCGTGACGGGTGTGGTGAGTGATGTCCGCAAAGGGGGCGCAAATGAAAAAAAGAATTTTGCCTGTAATCAGTATGGCGATGCGTGACATGCTTGTGAAGGCGGCGCGCGATGCGGCGGCGAACGCTCATTGCCCATACTCTCACTATCCCGTGGGCGCGGCGGTGCTTACCTTGGATGGACAAATCTACACCGGCTGCAATGTGGAAAACGTTTCATACGGGCTCAGCAATTGTGCGGAGCGCACCGCACTCTTCAAAGCGGTCAGCGCAGGGTGTCGCGATTTCGCGGCGTTGGCCGTCGCGGGAGGCTTGAAAAAGCCGGCCGCACCGTGCGGCGCGTGCCGTCAGGTGCTGGCCGAGTTTTGCACGCCGAAAACGACGGTTTATATCGCACGGCTCAAGGGCGGCGCGGTCACGAAAATGACCGTCGGCGAGCTATTGCCGTTGGCGTTCGGCATGTGATACGCGTATCGGGGGAAAGAGGGTTGCGCCGGCTTGAGAAAGGGGTGTTTGCTCCTGCCTATGGACGGATCGCAAGCTTGATCGCATCGAGATAGAAACAGCCATCGGCATTGCCCGGCGCGGTGATGCCCAGCCAGCTGAGTTGATTGAAGGTCGGTTTGCCGAAGGGGACGTTGACCGTTTTCTCGCCCGCCGTGTCGCGTGCGGTCAGCGTGTAGGAGCCGGTACGCTTTGCGCCGAGGGTGAACGTGATGACGAAGCGTGTCCAGCTTCCCGGTTTGAGAGAGCCGACTGTTTGGCTATTCGCTTTTACGGTCCCGTCGGCTGCGAATGTCAACGACGGTCCCGTGTCGTCGGCCCCGCCTGTCCCGCGGCATTCGACTGTAAACGGCACCGCGCCCTGAGAAGGCTGCATGGCCGCGAAGGCGAAGGTGATGCAACCCTCGTTCAACATGCGTGGAGCTACGTGCATGTAAGGGTAGAACGATTTTAAAAGCCCCTTTTTGTCGGTGCACTTCAGGCACTGCGGGCCTGAAACACCCGCGATTTCGCGTGTGACCTTGAATCCCGCGCCTTTTTCCTCGCTCAGGAGGAACGCGGTCGGGGCGTCGCCCGGTTTCATCAGATTAAAATCCGATTCAAAGGCGTTGAATCGTTTAAGATCCTTCGCCTCCCAGACCGCCGATGGTATGCGTGAAACATAGCGTTCAGGCAATGCGCGCCACGCGGCATCACCGGTAAGACCGGCTTTTTTGATTTCCTCCTCAAAAGACACGAAGCCGATGGCACGGCAAGCGGGTGCCGTTGGGGAGAGGCTGAAATCGAACGCGGCAGGATCGCGGCAGCCGGGGTTTGCGATAACCGAATTCGTATCGTGTCCATCGGCTTGCCATTCAGCGAAACGCTTGCCCGCGAAGGTCAGCGTATTGGTGGCGAGCGTATAATAGAGGTTGCGCGTCACCACCGGCGGTTTTTCGCCGGGGGCCCATCCGCTCGCAATAGCTATCGCATTGCTGCTGATGTAGATATTACCGCTGGCTTCCATGTGGTTTGCCTTCCAATGTTCATTCAGGCTGCCGCGGCCGATAAAACCGTTGCGCGCAAACGCGCCGATGTTGTTGCAAAAGAGGTTATCCATTCCTTTGTGCTGGAAGTAGGCGAACCATTCCGTGTTGTAAACAAGGTTGTTCTCCACCCGCGCGCCGCGCGATTGCTCATCGAGGTAGATTCCCGCATAACCGCAGATGTAGGGATAGGCAACCGTGTCATGGATGAGGTTGTGGTGAATGTGGGTGTCGAGCGGACCGAATTGATAGATCCCCGCCGCGTCGGTATGATAACGCAGGCCGAGATGGTGCAGATGGTTATAGGCGACCACGTTACCGCACGCATATTTTTCCCCCTGCCAATTCCAACGCGCGTCGAGGCCGATCGCGTCCCAGTGGACATCGAAGATATCGTTATGGGTAATTTGAGTATGTGAGGCGAAACGGTTGACGATGCCGTAGCTGCCATGCCAAATCGTGCCGAGGCGGTGGATGCAACAATTGTCGATAATGAGGCCTGTTACGTAACGCGGATTGTTCAAGAGGCCCTTATCGGGGCAAGGCCGGGTTTCTAAAGCGGATGTCTGTCCCCGTGGTCTGTTCAAAGAATCCGCCTTACTTGGCGCGCCCTTGAGCGTCTGGAGATCGGTAACGCCGAGTTGGATCGCGCCGGCGCCGAGATCCCAGAAATGGCATTGCCGCACCGTAACGTTTCGGCATCCGTCCGCCAGTTCGAGCGCGTATTCGCCGAGCTGGGCGAATTCGCAGCGCTCGAACGAGGCGTTGCGCAGGCCGTTGGCGACCAAGGCTGAGGTGAGGTACATGTGTCCCTGGCGGTAAACGCCATTGTGCTTATCCATGTCGCCGTCGAGATGACGGAACACGAGATCGCGGAAATGCAGATGCTCGATCAACCGTGCGTTGACCGTATCGCCTTCGAAGGTGAGCATGCGCGATTTCATGACCGGCGCGATGACCTCGACCCTATTCATTTCTTCCCCGGGCATGGGGTAGTAATAGAGTGTGCCGGTGTGCCGGTTCAAATACCACTCGCCTGGCGCGTCGAGCGCCTCGAAGACGTTGCTGAGGTAGTAGCGGAAATTGTGTTCCCACGCGTCTACGGTACGGCTGTGAGAACTGAAAAAACGGATGACGCGGCGTTCCGGCACAACCTCCTTGATCCGATGGATAGTGGGCGTCCATGAGCAGAGTAATACCACGTCAATATCGGCTGGGTCCGACCATGCCGGATTTACGTCGCCCTCCAAATAACGGAGCGCTTGGCGCGCGTCGCCGCCGGGCTCGCGACCTTCGGCGCGGAAGACCTTTTCGCCCCAGTTCGGCGTTCGGGCGCGCTCACGCGACTGTCCGTTCACGAAAAGCGAATAAAAAATCCAACTCTGATTGCGCGCGCGCGGAATAGCGAGCTCCCAATAAGGCTTGTCCGGCGTCCGTGTCCACGTTCCCGTAAGCCGTTCGCCGCCGCTTAGCACCGCTTGTTCGCCGGGATAGGAAGCATAGGTCACGGGGGATGTGGCGGAACCGGAATCGTCAGGCGTAAAACGGATCGGTTCGCGTATTTCGTAGATGCCGCCACGCAGATAAACGGTGATTGGCGCGGCGGGCGATTCGGATTTGTGAATGTCGCGGACCGCAGACATGGCGCGAGGAAGCGTGGCGAACGGCGCCGCCTTTGTGCCGGGGTTGAGGTCATTGCCGTTTGGGGAGAGGAAAAGAGTCCGCATCGGCGTCGCGCAACCGACAAGAAACAGGCTTGCGCCGAAGAGAATCATGAGCGGGTGTTTTTTCATGATGGGAACGGTGGGTTCGGGTTTAGCGAAAGAATCCTTTAGGTCGGCATCGGTCGGTTACCGCTCAAAACGCAGGGTTACCGGTCCGAGCAGGCCCGAGGGGGCCGCTTCAACGGGTTTTCGGTAGCGGGTGGGGATGGTCTGATAATGATTGTTGAGCGTATTGTAGACCGTGATTTCAAGCACGTTTCCGCCTTCTTTTACGAAAGGCGAAATATCGAGCCGCCAAGGCGGGCACGTCAATACTTGAACGGGTTTTCCGTTCAGTACGACGCCGCAGGAAACGCCTACGCCTCCGAGATCGAGGCACACCCGTTGTGTCGTCTGTTCGGGGGTGAGGGTGAAGCCCTTGGTGTAGGCGGCACCGCCGGAGTAGCAGCTTAAAGCATCCACGCGTGCCCAGTCTCCCAACGTGATGCGGCCTTGACCGCACGCAAGCTTGATCGGTTCGGGGAAGGCCGCGCCGCCGTAGTAGCCCGGCGCGTGCTTGACCGTCAGCGTAACCTCTACCGGCGGAAGTCGCGTGTCGCGCGTCGCATGTCTCTCCTCATCTGCCGGTTTGACCTGATAGAGCCGGTTTCCGTTGGGAAGCGTCCGCTTCAGCGCGACCGCCGCCGCCTGGCCACCGATTGTGGCGGCGAGCAGTTCGCCGCGCAGGGTGACATCGATCATTTTAAGAGCGGGCGGCGCCCCGAAGGAATAAACCGCCTGCGGCAACATCCCGGCAAAATAGTCGAAGGGCAACACGGCAGGATCGTCGAACCAGCGCATCGCGAGTGGATGCCCGGTACGACGGTCGGCGTCCATGCCGGCACGCAGTAGCACTAACGCGGCTCGTCCAAAGACGTCGTAACGAACCAATAACGGCGTGTATCCGGCCTTGAGCGCGACCGTTTCACCGGACGCGTGACGCTCGCCGTTGAGCCACACGGCAGCGGGTTTCACGCCCGTCGTTGTGATGACGGCGCGGCAAGCCTCAGCCGCGTAAACGGTAGTCTGATAGAGACGTGTTTCGGGTGCGGCGTTGGACGGCATGCTGACGTCATAAAGGCCCTTGTCGTATTTGCCGAGCACGAAGAACTCGTCGCCGACTTTGCCGTTGAGTCCGTGATGCCAGTTCTGATAACCGGGCATGTTCTCCGCGCCTTCGCGCCACGAGAAACAGAAGGGGTGCCATGTGCAGGATGTGCCATTAACGATGACTGATTTGCCTGACGTGAGTGTCGTAATCTGGGCCAGCGCCTGTTCAAGCGCGTCGGTTTCGGCACCCGGCGCGAACGGACCCCAGGCGCGGAATTGCGGCCCATACGAGTAAGTCATACGGTTGGGCATGCGGTCGACGGTCCAAGTCACATGCCGCGCCTCCGCGCCGATCATGCCATCGAAAGCGGGCAAGCGGTAATCGCCCCATTTGTTGTTACGCGTCGGTTTAAGAGAGAAGCCCCATTCGCCGTCGAGCGCGAGTTCGGCAGAAAGGCCTTTCCGAGGCGAATGCGGACGTTTTTGGAGAACGGGCCGGCCTGTTTTTCCGGGGGTAAACACCACAAGCAACGGCGTGCCATTGCCGTCGAGCGGCACGGTGGTGGTGCCGTCGGCGTTGACGGTGAAGTCTGGGAGCGGGGTTTGCATACCGCTCCAAGCGTCCCATAATTCAGGCGGGCCTTGCGCACGGAAAGTGCAGGTTCCGGGCTGCGAGAGGTCCATGATAAAGTAGACGTCGTAGCGGCCAATGCGGCGATGCAGGGCTTTAGCGACGTCGGGGCCTCTGAAATCGGGCGGGGCGAGCAACGTGCGGACAACCTGCGCCGCGCCGGCCTTTGGGGCGGAGACAACACCCTTGTGAGTGTCGTGCACATTGGTCGGGTCCGGATCGTCGAGCCCGTTGACATCGGCGTTGGCGAGCCATGCGGTGTCGGCGGTGCCGGGGCGCGTGCGGAACTGTTCGGTTGAAAAGATCGTTTTACCCCCTTGCGCCAACGCAAAAAAGAGACCGGCGGTCTTATGGCCGTTCTCGCCCGGGCCATCGCTGCGCATTTCGGCCT
>CAZTDL010000125.1:0-9446 GCA_964612775.1 uncultured Lentisphaeraceae bacterium | reverse complement strand
CAATATAACGGATCCCCTCAAAGTCCGGTGATATGATACGGATATTTCGTTTCACATGAAGGGATGAAATGAAGTTTTCCGCTTGTTTTCTGACACGAGTCGCCTATACTTTGTCGCGCATGTTTCCCAAGGCTAACAGTCTGCGCGAGGTGGCACCCTATGGGTGATGAATTGACGGTTACGTTGGTTGGAAATCCGAATACGGGTAAGACGACCCTGTTTAACCTGTTGACAGGAGCGCGTGAACGAACGGGGAATTGGACGGGAGTCACAGTCGATAGCTCGCAGGCGTCGTCTTCGCTGCTGGGGCATATGTATAACGTGACGGATTTGCCCGGCATCTATTCCTTTTCGCCATACACCGAAGATGAACGCGTGGCTCGCGATAGTTTGGTTCAAAATAAGCCGGCAGCCGTCATTAATATTTTGGACGCGTCGAATCTCGAGCGAAGCCTCTACTTGACCGCACAGCTGCTCGACATGCGAATACCGATGGTGGTGGCGTTGAACCAAATGGATGTGGCTGAACGTCACGGGCTGTCGGTAGATGCTGAACACTTGGCGCAGCACCTGGGATGTCCGGTGATTCCCATGGTGGCCTCGCGAGGCGATGGGGTTGAGGCCCTTAAGGCTGCGGTTGTGGATGTGGCTGAGTCTGGACGTAGGCCTACCGCCCGAATTCTGTATGGGGATGCGGAACGTTCGGTTCAACGTCTGCAGGTGTGTCTGATCGTGGCGGCTGATGATGCAGGTGTGGATTCGCGGTGGCTTGCCATTAAGTTGCTTGAACAGGACCCGTTCGCGCGCGCGCTCACAAAAGACCTGTTTGACGAGATTGTCGCTGAGGAGAAATTGCGCATCGCACGGCACACGGGAATGAAACCTGATGCCGTGGTGATGGATGCTCGGCTGGGGTTTATCCGCGGCTTATCGCACGATGTGGTCAAACGTCGTTTGGAGATGAAACGCCGATTGTCGGACATTGCCGACCGAGTCTTGCTCAGCCGCCCCGCAGGCATTCCTGTCTTCCTGTGCGTGATGTATATGGTTTTCTGGTTGACCGTGCGTCTGACCCAGCCGCTTGTTGACTTCATCGACAGCGTTTTTGGCGCGTTACTGGTGCAGGGTGTGCGTATGTGGCTACAGAAGGCGGGTGCTCCTGAATTGGTGATTTCGCTGTTTTCCGATGGTTTGGGATCAGGGCTGACGACGGTGGCGACTTTTATGCCGCCGATTTTTATGGTCTTTCTTTGTTTGAGTTTGCTGGAGGAATCCGGGTATATGGCGCGTGCGGCCTTTATCATGGACCGATTTCTCAGCAAGATCGGGTTGCCGGGAAAAGCTTTTATTCCCTTGCTGGTGGGATTCGGTTGTACGGTTCCGGCGTTGATGGCGACGCGTACTTTGGAGCAACGGCGTGACCGCGTGTTGACGATGTTGCTTGCGCCGTTCATGTCGTGTGGCGCAAGGATGCCTGTGTACGCTATATTTGCGATGGCTTTTTTCCCTGCGCAGGGAAATTCGGTGGTGTTTTTACTGTATCTGATTGGAGCGTTGCTGGCGATTCTCTCGGGGCTGATATTGCATCGGACGCTATTCAAAGGTGAGGCGTCGGCCTTTGTGATGGAATTGCCTCCTTATCATGTGCCTGCCATACGCGGTTGTTTGGAACATGTCTGGTACAACCTGAAGAGTTTTCTCATGCGGGCCGGACAGGTCATTCTTCTGATTGCCGTTTTTTTAAGCCTTGCGAACTCGCTGTTCGAGTGGGTAAACGCCGGCCATGAACAGGCTGAGGCGCGACGCGCGGCGGCCGCCCGAGCTATGACGGTGGTCTTTCGTCCGATGGGAATCGCCGAAAACAACTGGCCTGCGGCTGCGGGACTGATGACGGGACTGATGGCGAAAGAAGCGATTGTTGGGACGCTCGAGGTGTTGTATGCGCAGGCCCCGCAAAGGTCGGACCCGCATACCGCGGCTTCCTGTTTGCGGGTCGAATTGACGGGAGCGATTAAACGTTTGGCAATCGGTTATGGGGTGATCGACGATGACGCGGCAGGCACGAGCCGTAGCGCGGGGCTGCTGGAATCGATGCGGCAGAATTTCGGTACGCGGACAGCGGCCTTTGCTTACCTGTTGTTCGTGCTGATTTATTCGCCTTGTGTGGCGGCTCTCATTGTGCTTGGGCGCGAGGCCGGATGGCGTTGGATGTGTTTTGCCGTCGCGTATCAGACCGTGCTGGCTTGGATGGTGGCGACGACATTTTATCAGGTTGCTACCGCGGTTTCAGATCCGGTCCGTGCAATCGGGTGGCTGACGGTGGTGGCGGTCCTTGCGGCCTGTGGAATCTGGACAATGCATCGCTACGGAAGGAGGGTGATACCATGAGCGCAAAGGAGTCTGACGAATCCACAGGATCCGTTACGCAGACAAAGCGCCTTCTTGACATGAAAGACAACGAGTCTGGCTTTATACGCGTGAACGCTGATCGAAAGTCAACAGAAATGGGGCTCTTTCCGGGGGTACGCGTGGTCATGTTCCGCAACCGGAAGACTGAGCAGTCTCTGGTGATCGGTGCCGGTGACGCGCGGTTCTTGATTTCGCGCGCGATAGCCAAGGACATCGAGGTGGATTTGCACGGATAGGGATGCGGGCTTGCGAAGCGGGGGGGGGAGTTGCCATAATATAACTTTATTTTCTGAGTAAGGTGGCACACGTGATTGAACTTGAAGAAATGAGTGTTCGGCTGGGTAAGTTGAGCCAAGGGATCGATGAGATGTACGGCTATCTCGATATCGAGAACCGCCGCGAGATTTTGGCGCAACTCGAAGCGTCAGCCGTGGATCCGACGTTTTGGAATGATCAGAATTCGGCTAAAGAGGTGATCGCAAAGACGAACGCACAGCGCGCTTTTGTTCGTCCGTTCGACGAGCTGTCGAGGTTACTCGATGATGGAACCCTGTTGTTGGAGCTGGCTGAGGCGGAGGCTGAAGGTGAGCAGCGGCAGCAGGCTTTGTCGGAAATGGTCCATCTGTTCGACAAGGTCGATGTTCTGTTCTCAAAATTGCGTCTGCAATCATTATTGGGCAGTAAACTGGATTCCTGCAATGCCTACCTGACGCTTCATTCCGGCGCGGGCGGTACAGAATCGTGCGACTGGGCTGATATGCTGTTCCGTATGTACCGCATGTATTGTGAAGACAATGGTTTTGAAGTGGAAGTGTATGACAGCCAGCCGGGCGAAGAGGCTGGGCTTAAGTCGGTTACTTTTTTGGTTACCGGCCCTTATGCCTACGGCTATCTGAAAGCCGAACGCGGCGTTCACCGGTTGGTGCGCATCAGCCCGTTCGACGCGAACAAGCGGCGTCATACTTCATTCAGTTCGCTCGATGTGATCGCTGAGTTGAATGAAGATATCGATATCAAAATCAAGGATGAGGACTTACGCGTTGATACCTATCGATCCGGCGGTGCGGGCGGGCAGCACGTTAACAAGACCGATTCCGCGATACGATTGACTCACTTAGCGACTGGAATTGTGGTAGCCGTGCAGTCGGAGCGGTCGCAGCACATGAATCGCGCGAAGGCTATGAGTATGCTGAAGGCCAAACTGTATGAATATTACGAAGACAAGAAGCGCAAGGAAATGGAACGGTTTTACGGAGAAAAGGGTGAGATCGCGTGGGGTAGCCAGATACGTTCTTATGTGTTTCAGCCGTACACGATGGTAAAGGACCATCGGACGGGCGAGGAAACCTCGAATGTGCAGGCCGTGATGGACGGCCATATTCAGCCGTTCATAGAGGCGTATTTGAAACAGAATGCGGTGAAAGCGGAATAAACGCGAGATTCTAGTCTGTCGTTTTGGAGATGAATATGACGTTTGAACAAGCAAAAAAGGTGTTGGAAACATACGGCCAAGGGCATGTGCTGCGGTTCTGGGACATGCTGGATGAGGGTGCGCGATTACAGTTGCTCGATCAGATAGAGGGGCTGGACTTTGCAAACCTCGTACGCATGCAGGGACTACTGAAGGCTAAACATGTTGCGGCTCCGGTTACGGAGCCGCAAGCCCCCGCCGTCGTGGAATGGACGCCCGAGACCCGCGCCGAGGCATATGCCGCCGGCGAGGCGGAGATTCGGGGCGGACGTGTGGCCGTGTTGCTGGTGGCCGGCGGCCAGGGCTCGCGTCTCGGTTACAACGGTCCCAAAGGGGCTTATGCGATTGGACCTGTCACAGGCCGCCCGCTCTTCTATTTTCATGCGCGAAAGATTGTCGGGCTTTGCCGTCGCTATGGCGTGCGTATCCCTTTTTACATCATGACCAGCGAGGCAAACGATGCGGCGACGCGGGCGCACTTTGAGGACCATAACTATTTTGGGCTGGACCGTAATGATGTCGCGTTTTTCATCCAGGGAGTGTGGCCCGCTTTGGACTCAAAGGGGCTGATCATTTTGGATCAGCCGGGACATATCTTTATGAGCCCTGACGGGCATGGCGGCACATTGACCGCGTTGGCGAAAGAAGGTTGTTTGGCGGATATGGAGCGGCGCGGTATCAATACCGTTTTCTTCTTCCAAGTGGACAATCCGATGGTCGAAATCGCTGATCCCGCTTTCATCGGCTTGCACGTGATGCGGCACGCGGATTTTTCGTTGAAGCTGTGCGCCAAACGTGAGCCGAAGGAGGGATTGGGCGTTGTGGTGGAGCGCGATGGACGGTCCGAAATGGTGGAATACACGGAATTGACCGATGAGCAAGCTAACCGGCGTTCGGCAAACGGCGAACTCTATTTCAAATACGGTAGCGTGGCGATTCATGTGTTTTCATTCGCCTTTATGAAGGCCGAGGCCAACAAGGCGATGCCGCTACACATTGCGCACAAGAAGATACCGTTTTGTTCGGAAGACGGTTTGATGATTACGCCTGAGAAAAACAACGGATATAAATTTGAGAAGTTTATTTTCGATGTTTTGCCTGACGCTAAGATTGCGGTGAATTTGGCGTTTGACCGGGCTGAAGAGTTTTCGCCTGTGAAAAATGCCACAGGTAATGATTCGCCCTCAACCTGCCGGCATGACATGCAGGCTAAATGGTTGCGCTGGTTTAAGACGGCAGGTATCCAGATGCCGATCAACGCTTCCGGGGACCCTGTTTTTCCGCTGGAGATTGATCCGGCCTACGCGCTGGATGTTTCGGATCTGAAGAAGAGGGGACTTTCGCTCAAGGCGGAGTAAAAACGTGTTCATTTAAGGAGATAACAATGAGACCTGTGGTTTTGATTATTCGTGATGGTTGGGGCATTAATCCCCGTGAAGATGGCAATTCCGTGTTCGCTGCAAAAACTCCCGTGATTGATCGTCTGAAAACGCGTTATCCGTGGACCCGTTTAGCTTGTAGCGGAGAAGCTGTGGGATTGCCGGACGGTTATCAGGGATCAAGCGAGGTCGGTCATCTCAACATGGGGGCGGGCCGAGTGGTGATCCAGGAGCTGAAACGCATCGATGACGGTTTGAGTACGGGCGAGCTGTTTAAATCGCCTAAATGGACGGCTCTAATCGCGAACTGGACGAAAAACAAAAGTGCGTTGCATTTTATGGGGTTGCTGCAAGACGAAGGTGTCCATGCGCATCAAGAACATCTGTTCAAATTGATGCGTCGCGCGAGGGGCGAGAATCCAGACGGTTTGATCGTGATCCATCCCTTTCTTGATGGTCGGGATACGCCGCCTCGCAGTACGCTTGAGTATATTGCGCGTTTAGAGAAGGAGATCGAACGGGTCGGCAATTGTAGAATCGGCACAGTGCAGGGGCGCTATTATGCGATGGACCGCTCCAAAAATTATAGGCTGACCGACATCGCTTACGCGTGTATCGTTCAAGCCGATGGGCGATCGGCTGTGTCGGCAGTGGATGCGGTGCAAGAATCATACGGGAAAGACCAGACTCCCGACAAGACGCCGATGGTGGATGAGTATATTCCTCCCTATGTGATCGGCGGTTATACGGGTATGCATGATGGCGACTCTGTGATGCATTTCAATTACCGCCAAGACCGCGCAATCCAACTCTCGCAAGCGTTCGTCTGCGAGGATTACAAGGGAACTCGGCATGTCCGTCCGAAGGTCGCTTATCTTGGATTTACCCGGTATTGGGATGAGTTTACCGAGTATTTATTGGGCGCGATGGGCGGCGACGGTGGTATGGATAACCTTCTGGGCGAGGTGATTTCCAAGGCTGGTTTGAAGCAGTTACGCATCGCTGAGACACAGAAATTCCGTCATGTGACCAGCTTCTTCAATGGGAAGTCCACCAAGCCATCGGAGGGCGAAGACCAGATAGATGTGCCGAGCCGTTTCGATCCCGCAACGTTCGCGAGCCACCCTGAGATGGAAGCATATAACGTGACCGAGGATCTGCTCAACCGTCTGCAGAATAATCCGTATGCGTTTGTGGCTGTGAACTATGCAAACTGCGACATGGTCGGTCACACCGGTGATTTCGATGCGGCCAGGAAGGCGGTCGAGGTTGTTGACGTGTGTATCGGTAAGCTACTGCCTCGGCTGTTCGAACTGAATGCGCATATTTTGATCACGGCGGATCATGGCAATGCGGAACAGATGAAAGACTATGTGACCGGTATGGTGAAAACCAGCCATACGCTGAACGAGGTTGAGTGTTTTTACGTGGCAACCGATTCTGTCGGCGTGAAGCTGATGCCGTCTGGCAAGCTGTGTGACATCGCCCCGACGGTGCTGGCATTATTGGGCCTACCCGCACCGAAGGAAATGACCGCGCAAAATTTGGTGACAGGTCGTCCCGATTGGGAGTGAACGGCCTTATTGAGTTTGTGTGCCTCGTTTGTTGTGCGCCCTAAAGGGCTTTTCTCAATTCAGAGAGAAGATGCCTGAAAGGCATTATCGTAATAGTTCAAGCCTTTTTAAGAAGGGCTTTAAAGTTTTCATTGGGGCGTGTCATGCGGGGATCGGGGAGAATATTTGCAATGGTCGTAGCCGGAGTCTATCTGGCTGCGACATCTGTATTTGCGGTTGTCAAATTTGATAACACATATTACAGCCCAAGAAACAGGGAGCGCTCTGTGCGCAAATCCACTTCCTTGATCATTTTGCATACAACCGAGGCTCCGTCACGCAGCGCGTTGCGGAAGTTGAGTGACCTTGGAGAATGCAATTTCTGCATTGATGAGGCAGGCCGCGTGTATCGTATTATCGATCATCGCCGTGAAGCCTATCACGCGGGGCGCAGCATGTGGAACGGCCGTTCTAACGTGGATGAGTTTTCTGTCGGTATCGAAGTGTGCGGCTATCACAACAAGCCGCTCAATTTGGCTCAATATCGGGCGTTGGCGGATCTGATCGGAGAATTGAAATATATTTATAAGATTCCCGATTACCATATTCTGGCTCATTCGCATGTGGCCTATGGCGCACCTAACAAGTGGCAAAAGCGTAGCCACCGCGGACGCAAACGTTGCGGCATGATGTTTGGGATGTCGTCTGTGCGTGCGCGATTGAATCTGAAGACTCGGCCAGCCTCTGATCCCGACGTGAACGCCGGTAGACTTGTGGTGGCTGACGCCTATCTCGCTCAAGTGCTCTACGGAAAATCATCCACGCGCCCGGTGTCTGTGCCGAGTGGTGTGGCGGATGCCAATGTGATTCAAAAAGGGCGCAGTGCCTGGGATATCGCACGGGACGCCTATGACGATAAGACGACGCTCTACGCTTTTCCCGACGGATCGAAAAAGACAGGTAATCAGATCGGCAATTTTAAGTTGGTGCCAAGCGGAACGAAAGTAACCGTGAACGCCGTGTCGCGGAATCGGACGGAAACGTATAAGGTAATTGGCATCGATGGCAAGGCTGAAGATATCGCAGGGGATGAGGTGCTGAAATTCTCGACCATTTACGTGTGTCCCGACGGACGTTATCAGCGTGGAAGCCAGCTGAGTGCGTCATCCGTTCTGAAACTGCCTTACGGCACGAAGGTTTTGCTCGGATATACGGTCGGCGGACCCGTTTCGCCTAGTCGTCCGCCTTCTGCGATTTGCGGTACCCGTTGGCGTTTGCCAGACACTTTCTACTTGATTTCCGGTGTGCTGATTCCCGGCAGCAAAGTGGATGATTCGAAGATACCGTCGGAAACGATGATCTTCATTAAGATTTAAGTTTGCCCGGCGTTTCTTTTGCAAACGTCATCATCTTATTCTAACGCTTACGGTCGGCATCAGCGAATATCGTGCACTACTTCAGGCAACGCAGACTTGCCTCATAAATCGCTTGCGGGTCGGCCATGCGCCCCTTGCCTGACGTACCGCATGCCAAGTCCCCCGCGTCTGCATCAATGAATAGGGCTCCGCGTGACGCTAGCGTCGCCATGTTGTCATGCGTTGCCGGGTTATCCAACATGCCTGTATTCATGGCCGGGGCTATCACAAGCGGCGCTTTTGAGGCGAGCGCGGTGGCTGTTAACATGTCGTCGGCAAATCCATGCGCGAGTTTGGCGATCACGTTGGCGGTACAGGGTGCGATAACGAGGAGATCGCCTTGATCTGCAAGTGAGATGTGTCCAGGGATCCATTCCTCTGGCTCTTCAAACATGTCAAGAGAGACGGGGTTGCGGGAGAGCGTTCTGAAAGTGAGCGGTGCTACGAAGCGTGCGGCGGCTTGTGTCATGAGAACATGCACCGAGTGTCCTCCTTTGACGAACAATCGCGTCAGTTCGCAGGCCTTGTAGGCTGCGATAGAACCAGAGACTCCGAGCAGAATGGTGGCCATATGATTCTCTCCCGTTATCGTCCTGATGCTGCTAGATCAGCCCGGCTTTGACGTTGATGATGTCGCACAGGCGCTTAAATGCCGTGTTAAGATCATCGTTTGTCACTTGGTACATGTATGCGGATGCGCAGCTCATTTCCTTCTCAGCGTTTCGAATCCGTTTTTCGATGATCGCGGGCGAATCTGTCCCTCGGTGTTCCAGACGCGCCAGCAACTCATCCATTGATGGAGGGTTGATGAATATGTCGAGAAACCCGGCTTTCATCGGATCGCCGTCTGGAAGTGTGGCAATATGTTTCCTCACCTGTTCCGCGCCAACCACGTCGATGTCGAGCAACATGCACTGGTTTTCTCGCAACACCTCGTAGATCGGGGCTTTCAGTGTTCCGTAATAATTGTCGTGAACCAATGCGTATTCGAGAAACAGTCCCTCCTTGATCATTCGTTTGAAGGTGTCGACGGAAAGAAAATGGTAATCCACGCCGTCCTCTTCGCTCAAACGGGGTTCACGGGTGGTGCAGGAGACCGAGTAACAGATTTCCGGGTAGTTCTGCAAAAGCAGATCGCATAGGGTTGTTTTTCCTGCGCCCGAGGGCGCGGAAAGTACAATGAAAAGCGGCTTCATGAAGACTCCTTAAATTATGGGCG
>CAZTDL010000124.1:0-9471 GCA_964612775.1 uncultured Lentisphaeraceae bacterium | reverse complement strand
CGTTTTGAGGGCGTGAAGGCCACCGCGCATCTCGACCGCTCAACGCCGGCCCTGATTCGCGATAACGCCAAGTGCATCAAGTGCAGGCGATGTGTTTCCGTGTGCAATGACGTGCAGGGCGTAGGTGCGCTTTTTCCTCAAGGGCGAGGCTTTAAGACGGTCATCGGTCCGGCTTTCACACGTGATCTTGAGGGTGTCGCATGTGTCCAGTGCGGACAGTGCGCCGCCATTTGTCCTGTAGGTGCAATTGTTGAGAAAAGCTGCATCGAGGAGGTTTGGCAGGCCATCGAGAATCCGAAACTGCATGTGGTCGTGCAGACCGCTCCGGCCATTCGTGCGGCATTAGGCGAGTGTTTCGGCTATGAGCCTGGAACGCGTGTGACCGGCAAAATGGCGGCGGCATTGCGGAGGTTGGGGTTTGACGGGGTCTTTGATACCAATTTCACTGCGGATCTCACCATTTTGGAGGAGGGCACTGAGTTGTTGGCGCGTCTGAAAGCGGCGCTGGTGGACAAGCAGCCGGTGGCTTTGCCCATGTTCACAAGTTGCTCTCCCGGCTGGATCAACTTCGCGGAGTATTTTTATCCGCAATTTCTGCCGAACATCTCAACCTGTAAATCGCCGCAACAGATGTTCGGCGCGGTGGCAAAAAGCTATTACGCACAGAAAATCGGACGATCGCCGACGGAGATCGTCGTCGTCTCGGTGATGCCATGCACGGCTAAGAAGTATGAGTCGCAACGGTCCGAAATGAATTCAAGCGGTACGCGGGACGTGGACTATGTGCTGACGACACGTGAACTGGCTAAAATGATTAAAGAAGCCGGCCTTGATTTTAAGTCGCTTCCCGATGAGGCGATGGATGCACCGCTGGGTCTTTCTTCGGGCGCCGCTGACATCTTTGCGAACACAGGCGGTGTTATGGAGGCCGCACTGCGTACCGCTTACGAGATTGTCACCGGTCGCGAATTGCCGGTTGACAATCTGCATGTCAAAGCCATTGCGGGACTGGATGGCGTAAAGGAGGCCGCACTGACGATCACGGGTGCGACGCCGGCGTGGTCGTTTCTGGAAGGTGTGGAATTGAAGGTGGCTGTGGCGCACGGGTTGGGTAATGCCCGTCGTGTGCTGGAACACATCAAGGCGCACGGCTCGCCGTATCACTTCATTGAGGTGATGACCTGTCCGGGCGGATGTATCGGCGGGGGCGGGCAG
Source organism: uncultured Lentisphaeraceae bacterium (assembly GCA_964612775.1). GTDB lineage: Bacteria > Verrucomicrobiota > Kiritimatiellia > RFP12 > UBA1067 > DAOPZC01. Next base: position 8,256 of record CAZTDL010000124.1, on the reverse strand, counting down.
CCGCGATTCACGGATGATAACGTGCGCTTGAAACGGAGTGCGGCCATTTACAGCGAAGACGAAAGCAAGACGATGCGTAAGTCCCATGAGAATCCCGACATTCAGAAACTCTATCGGGAGTTTTTGGGAAAACCGCTGGGCGAGAAATCACATCATCTGCTGCACACGCATTATGTGCAGAAAAAGGTGTGATACGATCAGGCTGATGTTTGCGTCAACCGCTCAACGTCTGCCGTTGAGCGGTCATTGACTAATAGCGCAGAACCCGTACGTCGCCTTGTTTCATCGGCAATTCAATGCGGGGACCTCTTCCGAGGTCGGTGTTGTCTAGCGCATCCGTGACGCGGCGTGTTTTCCCGGTGTCAAACACAACCGGCGCGTTGGTGTGCGCCTGCACGGAAAGATAACCGTTCGCAGCCCATAAGGCGGGGCCGGGGCGCGTATAACAATGAACCCCCGTCAGTTTCGCGAGTGCGTAGATAAGTTCCGGTGTCAGTTGCGGCACTCCGACGAACACATCCACGCCCGCCGTCGACCGGCGTACCGCGACGGCCGGGGAACCGTCTGAGAACGTGGCCCACACTTCATGCGGCGATGCTTCGACGCTGAAGAGCGGTTCGATTTTCGCTTTGGGCCCCCACGCCTGCTGCAGGCCGTTTTGCAGGCCTTGACCGGTGGGGGAAACCTGTGCCGTCGGCAGGTTGATTTTCTTGGCTGTAAAGCCCGTCAGGTCTTTGATGCCCGCCACATCGGCTCTTTCCGGATACAGATAACCCGGCGCCCAGCACCACACGCGAGTGATTTCTGTCCCGTGTCCGAAGAGTTTCCCTGTCAACGTGTTCCAAAGGCCGACCTCGCGTTGCGCCGCAAGTGTTTGGCGCTGTTCCTGCGTGAGACGCCAGACCGCTAGAAATATCTGCAAACGGGCGCGCACGCCTCCGCTGAGCACATCGGGAAGGAGATATTGGCCGTAGGGAGCGCCACAGCGTCCAAGTGCGGCTCGACCCTCATAAATCAGCGGTCGTGCCGCTGCCGAGGAACCGCCTGTGAGATGGCACATGCTGTCTTCGTCAACGATCGCCGCGATCTCGGGGGTGAAGGGGGTCTTGCGGTTGGCCATGGCATTGTCAACCGGTCTCAGACGTACGATTTCCTGCCAGATTGCCGCATCATTGAACCAGCCTTGTCCGGGAAGATCCATCCACCATGTGCCGAAACCGCGAAGCGACGCTTGTGCCGTGTTGCGCAGCATCACTTGCTGCGTTTGCTGGAGGTTGACTACACCGCCTTCCTGAACATGCGCCTGCTTGCGCGGATCGAGATACGTGCGTGAGTCGTCTTCGTTGAGCCATAGGATGCCTGCTCGGTTTACGCTTTCTGCGGCGCTCATCGCAGGGGCGGTGCCCAGCCAATCGCGGTCGGTGTAAGAAATGGGTGAGCAGAGAATGTCGATGTCGTTTCGGCCTTGGCTGAGAACCCTTTCCATCGCATAGTGGCCGCTGGTCGAAGCGCCGTTACTCAACGGCGGAAATTCAAAGGCGTAGCCGTAGAAGAAAAGAACCAGTTTTTTCCCGTCTGTGCCGCGGCGACAGGCTTTGGCAAGGGCGAGGATATGATCGGACATTTCCTCTTGCTGAAAACGGGCGAAATCAATGAGCCGACGTTCATGTGCGGGATCGTGCAGAAACCCTGCCGGATGCGCACGACGTTCTTCGGCGGAAGGTGGTTCTGCCGTCGCGGCGTCGGCTGCGCCCTGCCGTTTCAGCCAGTCGCGGAAGGCGGTGCGCGTGGCGGGATCGTAACCGCTGAGCGGACGTTTCCATGAATCGTAATAGAACCATTCTCCCGTGTTCTGTCCACACGGGTGCAGGCCCGCAAAGTTTTTTGGGAAAGCTTCGCAAAGATGGCGCGAGAGTTTCTCAAGATGGGCACAGATATCGGCGCGATAGGAACGGTCCGATACGCAGGAGACTGCGATGCGGGTATGACCGTCGTATGCCATCTGCGCGTCGGGGTGCCGGTCTAACCACCATCCGGGCGCATTGGCACCGAAACGCGGCACGAGCAGGACGTTCGGGTTGACGGCGATGATTCTGCGGCAAAGGGCATCCACAGCCGTCCAGTCTTGTCTTTGTTCGGGGGGTGCCCAACAGCTCGGCGCGGAGAAAGAAACGAGGTTGACGCCCGCATCGCGCGCAAGCGCGACCTGATTGTAAAAAGATCCGAGCGGACCGCCGATGCGAGTGTAAACGCCCCGATTCGTTTGATAGACGGAAGGAACGATATGCGTCGCGACTGACGCTCTGACCCGGAATGTGCACCGGAAGGTATGGCTTTTTGTGAATGCCAGATTGCTTCGGCTGTAGAGATGATAGTCTGGCCATTTCCCGGCAGGTGACGGCGCGGTTAACGTTACATGCAAAACGTTGTTTTCCGCGTTGGCCTTTCCGACTGTGTTTTCTGCCCCCTGAGGCCAGACGCTCCACGTTTGTCTGAAAGTATCCGGCGACGAAAAACTGCCGATAGGCATCACATCGGCACCGCTTTGGGTGTCGATAATACGAAGGTCGGCAAGCCCTATTTCGCAGGGCTCTTCGGCAAAGCGAAAATGAAGCGTGCCATTCCCCATGGTGTCTGTATCAGGTGTGAAATCGAACGACTTTTTAGACCACGTTTCATCGACGGTCATACGCCCGCTGTTCTCGCTGCCCCAGAAAAAGCGAGGCGGAACGGGGATGCCGTTCACATGGATCTGCGGTCCCCCCGATGTGTTCTGAACCCGCACGGTTAACGGTCTTGTCACGCCGGTTGCAGAGTCCATGCCGGCAAAAGCGGCCTGTCCGAATATAAGCACTGTTAGCAGTGACAGTTGTGCGCGTGTATGCATGATGAATCCCCTTTTAATGACGTTCTCCCTTTGTGCTGCTCTTAGCCCTGTGCGCAATGAATATCTTAAACAGTACGGTTTGCCCATGACGTTGTCAATCGAAGGGTTTGCAAAACGCACGGTTATGCTTGGAACGGTGCTGTACGGATTGACGTTTTTCGCTTTTGAGATGCCGCGGGCGTTGGGTCTACCATGTATAGGTTAACGAACCAAAATAGCGGCGTCCCGCCGGTTCTTGGCCGGGAAACACTTGGAAATCATCGGCGAATAGGTTGTCGGCACCCACATTGAGCGTGAATGATTGCGTATACGGTAATCGGTATTGGAATTCCAGACAGGTGTTGATAAACCAGTCATCGTTTTTTCGCACGGGATTGTCTTCATACCGTGATACGCCTTGACGCAGACGGAAAAGAAGATCGCGCGTTAAACGATGGCGCAACGTTGTGCCGGAAGCGGCGTTGGGATAATCCATGGCGTAGCGGCTCGCGTAGTAATCGGTGTCACAGGTCTTTGCAAGCGCCAACAGATCGACGCCGATATCCGTGTCGTCGGTCAGTTCGACCCGTCCGTCAGCAGCAAAGCCATAGGTGCGAATCGCATTCATATTGACTGCTATCCAGCGCGAACCCGGCGAACTCCGTATCCAGTCGACGATATTCTCGCCTTCCTCATAGAAGAGTGTCGTGTGCCATGTGACGCGTTGCGTTTGTCCTTTCCATCCGAATTCGGCTGTGCGTGTCTGCTGGCGCTCTAGCCCCGCGTTACCAAGTGAGGATGGCGACTCATAGTTGAGTTCGGTGTAAGAAGGCTGACGGACGGCTTCCGTGTATGAGAGAAAGAGCGCGTGTATGTCGGAGATCTGCCATTCGATGCCGGCGGCGGGGAGCCATGCCGGATGATCTTGGGTAAAGAGGTCCAGAGATGTTCCCAACGTAAACGTGAGGGCACCGACACTGTAGTTGGGTAAGGTTGCGAAGGAGGCGTGGCTGCGGGTATGGTCTCCTAGGGATGTGCTGTGAATGGTCTCGAGATCGCCATCGGCACGCAGATCGATAAATAATGCGTCCGTTAAGGTTTGACGCGTATCGCCATGGAGAGCGAAAAAGTCGGTGGTGTGATCATTCTCGTAGTAGTCGTGGTCGTGACGATCGAGCCAGTAGGTGTCGTCGGTACGTCTCCAAGCGGTGGTGAGGCGCGTAGGATTGAGCGGTTTTTCAGTCCATTTCAGCGAGCCCGCGACCATCGTGTCTTTAACTTGTTCTTCGGCCGGGTATTTCGTGTCGGTACCGTAGAAACCGCGTGCGCCGAATTCGCGCCATGATATGGCGGTGATGAGGTCGCCCTGCAGTGTGTCGCTGAAGGCACCCACTCGACCCCCCGCCGTCGCGCGCTGCAGATCGTTGTCGGGATATCCGTCGGTTTGGTTGGCGCGGTCATATGCGACAAAAGCAGAAGTGCCCGCTTTGCCCCCATCGGCCAGAGTCGTCGTTGAGGTGAGGAGTGTGTTACCGAATAATTGTCCGCTGTTCCCGACGCCAGCCGTCGCGGTATGCAAGTCTTCCGTCAACGGAAAAAGGTCAAGGCTGATCGAGCCTGAGGGGTGACCGGGAGCGACGCGGAATCGGTCAAGTCCTGTGAGTATGATCGGAGTCCCGAACCAGACTTCCGGTGCCGGCACATCGGCCTGCCAGTGTTCGGTTTGCGCATTGCGAAGAGTCAGTCCGTTGAACAAAAGCCCTGAACTGTTGAAAGGACTGCCCCGTATCGAGAGGTCTGTTTGTGGACCTCCTGTGCCTTGATCGCGCAGGGAGAGCCCCGGAATGTCTTTGAGCAGTGAAGGCCCCGGACGTGCGGTGGGAGTGAGCGAAAGGGCTTCAACCTCCACAATCAGATTGGTCGGCGCCGGTGTTCCTTTCGCTCCGGACGTGCTTAGCAGTAACGTGATGGCGAAACGGAGAGTCATCTTTGGTGATAATAGTGATGTGTTCGCCGAATGTGTTGGCTGTTGCATAAGGCAGCGAAGAATAGTAAGAGACGCGTTGATTGTCAACCGCAAAATAATTTATCGTTTACAATAGGCATAACGAACAACAACAGGTTCATTTCGCTCGCCGAAAGAATGGCGCCGTGGAGTCCGACAACCGAAAAAATCGCTTGTGTTTATCGGATGAAACGTGCGCTAGAAGGTCCATCCGACACCAAGAATATAGCGCATATCCTTGGTGTCGCGGTCATCTGCGGGCTGCGAGTTATAGGCCAATTGGGCCTTTGCTTCGACCACCAGTTGAGAAGTCAACGTGGCACGCAAACCTACATCCGAATTAACCAAGAAGGCGGCCGTCTGTTCGAAATTGGGGATATATTCCAGGTTGTGGAACCCTTTCACAAAACCGTTGAATGATTTATCAAGGTGATAGGCCAAGCGGCCGGCCATGTAGGTCCGGGTTTCGCTCGGGTCCGAGTATTCTTCATAGACCCAGTTCGCGCCACCTTCGGTCGAGAAGTTCAGGTCAGGTTTTTCGACCCGCTGGCAGCCGATACCGATACCGGGTGTCGCACGCATGGACAAATTGGCGATGCGGTCTTTTTCGTAATGCAGGTTGCCGTATCCGTAAAAACGCTTGGAGAAAAAGTGATCATATTGTCCCTTTATGAACCAATTGTCGGCACTCGTGCTTGTGTCCCGCGTCGTGTTATTGCGCTGATTCGCAAAATAGTACCCGGCTGCAAAAGAGGAGCGTGAATTATCGGTGCGGCGAGTCGCCTCACCATTGACCGTTACCGTGCTGCTTTCTGAATTGCCTCGGACGAGCGTGGCACCGGCGATCACGGCACCTTTCCAGCGTGGCTTTTCCGGATTGATCTTGATCATGTCGGCGAGCGCCAATGACTGCGGTTGGGTTGTGCCTTCCGCGTCAATGCTGACAAAGCCATCACCCAATGCGGTCACTTTCTGCATGAGCACGGTTCCGTTGTTCATGCCGATCTCAATGGGCGATTCAGTGGAAAACGTTTTGATATCGTCCATTTTGAGGGTGAGCGTGCCTGCGACTTCAGATTCGAAGGTCATTTTCCCTTCGGCCACCATTTTAACCGTTCCGGTTAAACGGTCGCCGGATTTGAAAAGGATTTCATCTCCTCGCGCTGCGGTCAGGAAAACAACGCAACCCGCAAGGGCCCAAAGTGAAGTTTTTTTCATTTTGCAATCCTCTGTCCGGATTCATGGAATGTTCATAAACGATCAGGATTTGAAAGGTATAAATACCATCTCGTTTTGACATAAACAAGCGTATTTTTCAGAAAAAAATGAATAACGCATCGCGTATCGCGATGCGCAACAACACTTTTCGTGAGGGCCGTTTGGCCACCGCATACCCGTGGACGGGCCCCGCTAGGGTTTCGCAAAAAAGAGGCCCTGCAACTGGTAACGCACGATTTTGTTTTCGTTGGTGGCACTCATGAACGGCTTACCGAGTGCCTCTCGGCACGTCTGGCGCGCCTTTGAAGGCTGAGCGGAGAGGAAGAAGTATCGGGCGAGCAAAAGAGGATTAACCTGTGGCGCGCGGACATCGTATTCTTGTAAACGGCGTGTTTGCTCAAGAAGCTCGGCGGCGTATCCCCACGCTTGATTTGCCGCGAACAATTCGGCTTTGAGTGCAAGGTAGGCCGGCACCGTTAGGCCTGTATCGTTCGCGTAGGAAAGCGTGTCTGAATCGAAGGGTGCGGAAATTCCCTGACCGTTAGGGTTTGTCGCGAGCATATCACTTGGGGTTGCCGCCGTGGCGGTCGTGATCGGAAGATTGGTGCAGGAACTGGATGCCTGACGTGCAACGAGGTCACCATATCCGCAAGCGACGACGAAATCCAACAGCCAGAAATTGTCATTCTGTCTGAATACAACATGCCGCCCTTCTTCAAGAAAAGAGATCTGATCAATAGGCTTTTCGCATCCTAGTGCGGCGAGGGACACGCACGCGACCGTGCGGTTATGCGAAACGGAACTGATTGTCAGGTCGTTCGAAGCATTCACCGAGAGTTGCCACAGGCCATCGGGGGAGGTCGTTAGCAGACGCTCCTTGGGTTTGGGCTTGGCGAACAACGTGTCGGCGTTAAAACTCTTGGTGACGCTGCCCGAGTAGAGATCGATGGCGATGCTCCATTCGCGCACGATTGGAGGTGTGCCGCCAAAATCGGTTTTGAGAAAGACCGTTAAACGTGAACCGTCGTGAGGTGTCAGTGTCGCCGTGACGGCTGTGTTGGTGTTGTCCACCCAGGCGTCAAACGTTTGCAGGACGGTTTGAGTGAGACTGTCCGCGACCGTCACGTGTCCGTTTTCGGCTGTGAATTTCAAACGTCCGTCTCCCGAAAAAATCGTGTTCGCATTGCCTTTTCCTGCGTAACGAAATCCGGGCAAAGGCGCATATGCGTAACCGTTCAGCGTGTCGGTTTGTGTGTCGCTGGCGAAGAAAACGCCGTTTTTGATGGCTATCGGCGTACCCGGGAACCGAGGGTTGGAAACGATGGCATGCGCCGTTTCAACGTATCCCTTGCCGAGCGTGTCAATATGAACGATTTGCCCCTTGTCGTTGATTTCTAAAGCGAAGCGTTTGGCGTTTTTTGAAAAGCGTAAAACAAGGGTTTTGCCGAACACATACGGGTGCTCATGTGAATCCGGCCATGGAAGCGCGTTCGTCCAAACCCATTTTGAACCAAGCAGGTCGTAAAGGCCGACCGCACGGCGCTCGAAGGCGTCACGCTGAATTGAGACGGCGATCGCATGAAGGCCATCCTGTGAGATATACCAATTCCATTTTTTCCCCTGCTCAGGCGCTTTCACGGAGAACAGGATTTCGGGCTCGCTCGCGTGCGCGGCCCAAAGGCGGAGATTGACGTCATCGGTAACGTACCCCGCATTGCGAAGATCACGTCGCATGATGCCGAGCTGTTGGACATTCAAGGCGCTGCCGTCATACAGGCGGTTGGTGAGGGCGACCGTCATGTCGGCAGGGGGGGGCTGGGCGTGCGGGGAGAACGTGTGGCTGATCTGGACGAGAATAACGCCTATCAGGGCAGGAATAAGCAGTAAGGCGCAGGCGAGTCCGACAGTATGGATCAGATTGCGGGGAACGTTGCGAGTGTTCGTTGTTGCGTGTTCTGGAACGGGCGAATTTTGCATTGATTTATTGTACCTTGCCGGGCGCGTAGAAATCAATCAGCGAGTCGATTTGAACGGGCGCGGTGTTTGTGCCTGTAAACATGGCCGAAGCGACGGCATTCGATAGTCCGTCGAGCGCGGGACGTTGGGATGCAGGGGCGGGTTGCGCGTCTCGCCTGTTGTCGGCAACTTTCGCCGATGCGACCAGTTG
>CAZTDL010000123.1:0-9490 GCA_964612775.1 uncultured Lentisphaeraceae bacterium | reverse complement strand
GATCAATCAATTGCGGCGAAAAAGCCGGATGATGACGCGTCTCGGCCACCAAATGATTCGGATCAAGTTGCTTCATATAATCGGCCATTTCGGAGAGCCAGTTCGTCTGCGCACCGTACATCTCGTTACCGAACTGCCACACAAGGATCGCCTTATCTTCCTTGTACGGCACACCGGTCACCGTGTTCACGCGGTTAAGCACATAACGCACGGTCGTTTTGTAATCTTCCCGCAATTGCGGATCCGTCCAGAACGCTTCGCGTTTTTTACCTCGGTAGGCGGCATAGGTACCGATGCCCCCGAGGTAGTCGCCCGCCTCGGCAGAAAGACACAGCATTACGCGAATGCCATGCTTATTGGCCAAGGCGAGCGTATGATCGATAGTCTTGAACGCCGCCTCGTTAAACTGGCCGGGGGCCAGTACGTAGTGCCACGGTTGAAACTCCTCATTCGGTCCGCGCATCGGCAGATTCCACGTACGCACAACGCACATCCCCATGCGCGAGAGCGTCTTCATGGCGTCTTCAATCTCCCATGGCGTAGGCAGCACCATACGTTCCGGCAGGCGCAACGTGAAATCGTAAGGCACCACCAGCCCCGGCATATTTGCGCCGATAAACCGGAATTCCGTGTCACCGTCCATCAGTTTGCCGCCATCACGCGTGATAAACCTCGCAAAACCCTGCGGAATCACGTCTAAACAGGCACGAATACCGTCACGATTCATTACCAATGGATCAGAAAGCAACTGGTTCGCGTTGAGATTACGGTGAAGGCCCCACGCGTCACGCCATGCCAGGAAATAACAGGCGTTCGGCAGATATTCAGCACACTGCCGCGCAAAGGGACCATAATCATAATTGCGGGGACTTGTGTTGTCCAGCGAGTTGCCCGGAGGGCCAAATTCGGTCACCGCAAACGGTTTGCCCGTCTTTATCAGGTCGGCATAGACCGAAGTCGCGGAGGCAACGCTGCTGGCATAGATATCCAAGCCCGTCATATCAACGAAAGCATGCCCCGGATAATAGTCCATTGCCTTAGCCGAAACAAGAGGCGACCAAACCCAGATGAGATTATGCAACCCTTTTGTTTCCGTATAATAGTCAAACAGGTTTTTCCACACTTTGCTGAACATGACCGGATTGCGCGCACCCCACCAAAAAGCACCGGTCATTTCATGAAACGGCCTGAACAGCACCGGCACCCCCGCGTCTTGGAGATCCTCCAGACCGCGCGCGATTTCATCGACCTGTTCCATATATCGCGCGTATGCGGGAGTACTCTTATCCAAAAGATCCTCGAATGTCCCCGTCTTGCTCCAAGCTAGCCCCCCATTCCACGGATTGGTCATGTGGCAGGAGATTGTCCCATCCCGCCCATCCGATAATAAGCCTTGGCCAGTTCGTTCACCAGTTGCCAACGCGGCGGTTTATAAAGGTCGGGGTGCGTTTTGGGCATGTTCACAAACGTCTCGTAATAATCGAAACCCGCAACCGCCACCCAATTGCCGGTCTGCTGAAAAATATCGTTTGCCGCCGCAAGAGAGACGACCGGATACCAGCCCATGAATTGCCCGCTCAAAAGCTTCTTGTCCGCTTTCGCCGGCAACCCACGCAGAAAGGTCAACAGCGCACGCGTCATCGGCAAGGCCTGCGCATCAGCGTTTCCTTCAACCGGCACAAGCCGCACGCAATCCTTTTCGTCCGTGAGAGGACAAACCTCTTCTGCTCGCGCCGTCTGCGGTAAAACCAAAAAGACAAGACAAATGACAGACAAACAAAACACGCCCAGTTTCATATAATCCCCCTTTAGAAGCATAGGCGTACTGTACAGCGTTCACGTCGGGAAATCTACCGTGTTTTGCGCACGGCGAATATAACTTTTGCGCAAAAAACACCCCGACGCGATCACCGATCACACCGGGGTGTTCGATATTTTTGCGTCGTCCACAACCCAGACGCTTAGAACAGTCCAAGAAACTTCTTGGGCGTCAGTCGCGCCGTCCAACCGCCGCCCGCAGCAAGTTTAACAGGCAGTTGCTGACCGCCTTGAACAGTCTGAACCGTGCGCGTGTAGTCCGTGGCGTCACGGTCGGAATTAAGGCCATCCGCAAAAATTTCCGCCGTGTAGTTTCCCTTCAGAAAACCAAGATCGAGGGTCAGCTCGCGAGAATCCCAATTACTGATCGCGGAAAGGTACCAGACAGAACCCTTGCGCCTCGCGATCACGGCATACGATTCGATCTCGCCCGCCAAACCGATGGTTTCATCCCATACCGTCGGCACCTTGACCATAAAGTCCGTACACTCCTGCTTGCGAATATATTGCGTCGGACTGTCGCACAACATCTGCAACGGCGCCTCAAACAGCGACATCAACGCCATCTGGTGAACGCGCGTCCCTTGAGAAATCGGCACCGCGTAATTGGCTCGGAAGCCTTTTTGCGTCTGGTTGATCATCGCGCCCGGCGTGTAGTCGAGCGGCCCGGCAACCATACGCGTGAAAACGATCTTGCAATCGTGCGACATGAAGTCAGAACCGTTCTCCCACTTCAGTTGCTCCAGTCCGTGAACGCCCTCGAAGTTGACGATATTCGGGCACGTGCGCTGCAGGCCTGTCGGTTTGAACATGCCGTGATAATCAACCAGTAGCTTATATTTCTCAGCGATCACAGCCGTCTCTTGAAGAAACTTCACCACAAACTGGTCGTCACGGTCCATGAAGTCAATTTTGAAGCCTTTGACGCCCATATCCGCATATCTTTTGAAAACCTCGTGCTGACGGCCGACAAGCTGTGGCCAAGAGCACCACAGAATGATCCCAACGCCGCGTTCGTTGGCGTACTTGACAAGGGCAGGCACATCGACGTCCGGATGGATTTCCATGATCTTCAGACGAACAGACCAGCCCTCATCAAAGATGACATATTCGATACCGTTCTTTTGCGCGAAATCAATGTAGTACTTGTACGTGTCGGTATTACAGCCCGCGCGAAAGTTTACGCCCGAAAGGTTCCAGTCATTCCACCAATCCCACGCGACCTTCCCAGGCTTAACCCATTTAAAATCGTCTTTGCTTGCGGTCGGCGATGCCAGCAGATAGACCAAATCGGATTCGATCAGCTTAATCGGCTGGTCCGCCAAAATGAAAACTCGCCACGGGAAACGGCGCGTTCCCGTGGTCTCCGCCAACCAAGGCTCACGATCCCGAATCCGGCGCTGACGCTGATTGTCAACGATGGTCGCACTGACAGGGAACCTCGCCATCCAAGGCAAGAGACGGACACTATCCTTTCCGTCGCGATACAGATTCCATCTAGGGTAGTCCAACAAATCCGACTCCGTGACACATAGACATCCGCCATCCGCGTATTCGAGCAAAAGAGGGAGATACACGAGACGACGCTTGTCAGCGGCGATTTCGGGCACCCTCACCTTCTCGTAGATCGACTCCCAGCTATTCTGTAATTTATCCTGTTGAAAATCAGGTTTGTCGCCCCAGTTATAGCCGACATAAGCGATTAAATCCGGAGACGGGAACGTGAGTGCGGCCGACTCATCCAATACTTTGATCGTGCCGTTGAACATCGTCGCGAAACGATAGGCAACGCCATCGTTGTAGGCACGCAGGAACACCTGATACCCACCCTCGAAAAAGACCTCGGCTTCGTTGCCGTTCTCTCGGATAAAGGCCTTTTTGTAAACGGGCGTTGCGAGAACCCCCGCAACAGCACGCTCCCGCTTGCCGGTTATTTTAGGCTTTGCGCCCAAGACGCCCTTGTTTTCGACCGTTAGACTGATCGCCGTCGGAGCGACACGAACCTGGCCTTTGCGAAAAACGGCATAACGCAACGTGTCTTCCGCAAACAGCCGGATCTCATTCATGCCATCAGGCGACTTCAGCGTAACCGTCTCTGCAAAAAGCGCCATTGAAACGCTTGCGGTCAAAACGGCGGCAAGCAAAAAGCGTGTGTTCATCATCCTCTCTCAGTCGCTAATACGTCTTTGAAATTAGAAACGCCCCATCGCGCTAAATTTCGCATACCGTTGCGCAACCAATTTATCCAGAGACAACTTCTTGAGCTCCGCGATATTGGCCAACACCGCTTTTTTCACAGCCGCGATCGCTTTCGCAGGATCGACGTGCGCACCGCCCTCGGGCTCAGGGACAATCTCGTCGATGATCCCCAATCCTTTCAGCGATTCGGCCGTGATCTTGAGCGTTTCCGCCGCCTGAGCCGCCTTAGAGCCATCGCGCCACAAGATCGAGGCGCACCCCTCGGGAGAGATCACCGAGTAAACCGCGTTCTGCAGCATCAATATCCGATCTCCGACCGCGATTCCCAACGCGCCGCCGCTGCCGCCCTCACCACAGACAACCACAATGATCGGCGTCTTCAGCGTAGACATGAATTCGAGATTATGCGCGATCGCCTCGGCCTGTCCGCGGGCCTCAGCTTCGCTGCCGGGATACGCGCCGGGCGTATCGACAAACGAGACCACGGGCAAACCGTATTTCTCGGCGAGACGCATCAAACGCATGGCCTTACGGTAGCCCTCGGGACTCGCCATACCAAAGTTCGCTTCGATGTTCTCTTCGACACCGCGTCCCTTGCGGTGTCCGATCAACATCACCTTCTCGCCACCGATAGTGGCGAACCCACCGATCATGCCACGGTCGTCACCAAACAAACGGTCACCGTGAAGTTCCACAAAATCATCACACAGCAGGCGGGTATAGTCCGCGATATTCGGACGCTCCGCGTGACGCGCGATCTGCACAATATCCCAAGGGGAAAGTTTCGTTTGAGTTTTTTTGGCCATAATAAATTCCGATTAAACGTTTTAGGTTACACGTTACAAGCGACACGTCTCAGAAACCCGCATAGCGCAGTATCTTCGCGAGGAACGCCTTCATTTCCTTGCGAGGCACGATGTGATCCACAAAACCGTGCGCGAGCGTGTATTCGGCGGTTTGAAAGTCGTCCGGAAGCTTCTGCTTAATCGTCTGTTCGATGACGCGGCGTCCAGCAAAGCCGATCAGCGCCTTGGGCTCTGCGATATTAAGGTCACCCACCATGGCGTAGCTGGCCGAAACGCCGCCGGTAGTCGGGTCTGTCAGAATGGAGAAGTACGGCAACCCAGCCTCTTTCAAACGAGCGATCGCCGCACAGGTTTTAGCCATTTGCATCAGCGAGACGATGCCCTCATGCATGCGGGCGCCGCCCGAAGCCGAGACGATAATCAGCGGACGTTTCAATTCGATCGCCTTTTCGGCTGCCCGAAGAATACGCTCACCGGTGCCGCTCCCCAGACTGCCGCCCAGAAACTTGAAATCCATTACGCCCAGTACCACCCCGATTTTTTCAATCGCAGCGGTGCCGGTCAAGATCGACTCTCCTTCGCCGGTCTTCGCGACGGTCGCCTTGGCCTTCTCGGCATACGAACCGCTGGAATCCGTGAACGTTAACGGGTCATTGAAACTCACCTCCGCGTTCAGCTCCTTAAAGTTGCCCGCGTCTGTCATCAACGCCACACGTTCGCGGCAGGAGAGCCGTCCGTGATAGTTACAGCGGGGACACACCTTATCGGCCGCACGCCACGCCTCTTTGGCAATATAGGCCTTGCAGGATGGGCATACGGCCCAGATCGCTTCTGTCGGCACTCGGGTCGGGACCTCGACCGGTTTGTCAAACCATGACATAGTCGCATTTCTCCTTGGGTTACTCGTTGAAATCCGCGCGTCCACCCGCAAACGGTTGAGTCGAAAACATCGCACAACCTTCGCGCGGACGTAAGAATGACAATATCAGAAATTTTGTCATTTCGGCAAGTCCACCGCCGTATTTTTTACTTGGGCTGACGGCAATCCGTCCAGATACACAGCCCTGGCCAGTGCATACCCGACCGACCCCAGACTGCAAAGGAACACGGGGATGGCCGCCCGTCCGTACGTGAACATCTCATACACCAGTTGATTCCACGCGAACAGCCAGAGATAGCCCAACGCCATGCAAAACAAGAACGTCACATATCCGCGCACGCGCGTCGTGATCAAAACGCGGAACAGCAGAGTCACCGATATCAGGAACGGAGCAGAGACCCACGAGATGGTTATCGCATACACGACCAAAGATCGAAACAATCCTGCGAGATGTCCGCCGTGGAAAAAAAGCGGAAAGAAGTAACACAGGATAAAAACCTGCGGCACCAACAATGTCACCAGGAACAGTTCAAGTCCGGTTCTCAGCCACGCATTTTTCATTACGCCCTCCCGACTCATAGCCGAAAACCGCCCGGAAAGACGATTCAACCTGCGTCTTCACCTCAGACATCGAAGGGCCGTGCCCCAGCAGACGCGCCAGCGATGTCACTCCCGCGTCCCGTAAACCGCAGGCCACAATTCCGCGATAATCCTCCATATGGGTTGTCCCATTAAGCGCAAAACCATGCATCGTCACTTGGTGCGCCACCCGTATTCCGAGAGCCACCAACTTGTTGTTTCCAACCCATACGCCACGGTTACGGGCGTCGCGGCCGGCGGTAACGCCGAACGCTTCAACCGCACGGATCAGCGTCTCTTCGAGCGCGGTCACGTACTCCAGCACTTTCAGCCCCGCCTCGCCCAAATGAATGATCGGATATCCGACCAGTTGTCCCGGACCGTGATACGTCACATCGCCGCCTCGCGTCGTCACAACGCGCTCGATCCCCGCCCGGCGCAGCGCCTCTTCCGAATACAGGACATTATCGGCCGAAGCCGAACGTCCCAGCGTATAGACAGGCCGATGTTCCAGCAAGAGCAGCGTGTCGGGAATCTGACCTGCCATACGTTGCGCATGCAGGCTCTCCTGCAGAGCGAGAACCTCCCCATAGCCTTTATTATCGCCCAGATCACAGACGTTTAAAAACCGCATGCCGGCCTCTTCCAAAACACAAAAGCCGATCACCTTACTTGCGTACAGTGACCGGTCTCAAAGTTTAGACAGATAAGAAACGGCTCGTTACGCCAATTTCGAGATGCTGACTGCCACGCGGGACTTTTTACGGTTGGCGTTGTTTTTCGCGATCACACCCTTCTTCGCCGCCTTGTCCAACGTTGAGGTGTAAGCGGAATATTGCTTCAGGGCCTCATCCTTATTACCACCGCTGATAGCCACAAGCACCTTTTTACGCGCCGTCAGAACAGCACTTCTCACCGACCGATTACGCAGGCGGCTCGCCTCTGACTGTTTCGCACGCTTGACTGCACTCTTGATATTCGCCATGAAACGTAGCTCCTCAATCCTCTTCCTCAAAACACATAAAGTGGAATATAATACCGAATCTTACGGACGGGTCAATACGGAATACAAAAAATTACTCTCCCAAGGTTTCCTCAAGCGCTTTCACCAGTGCATCGCCGCGTTGCAGGCCAACATACTGCTGAACCACCTGGCCATCCTTAAAGATAAAAAGCGCAGGAATGCTCTTGACCCCGAAGCGGATCGCCAACTCCTTCGCGTCATCGACATTGACCTTGGCAATCTTTACCCGCCCCGCCATTACGGGCGCGACCTGCTGCTCCAGAATCGGGGTCTGCATTTTGCAGGGTCCGCACCAAGGTGCCCAAAAATCCACCAGCGACACCCCGTTTGCGACGGTTGCATCAAAATCCGCTACGGAGAGCTCCATCAAATGACCCGCCATTGAAAACCTCCTTGTATCCTTTTTTCTTACACTATAACCCACCCGCTTCGCTGAACGCAAGTGTGATGACAGACGTTTAGTCAATCTCGGGAAACCCGGGGCTGACTCTGTCCACCCCACGCCGGCACGTCACGCGGGACTTGTTCCTTCCGGGAGATTAAAAAGCGGTGACCCCACGTCCGGAGCCACCGCATATCGGATTCACCGCACGCAAGCCGGAACCGCGCGTCTTAGACACCCGCCTTGATGATCGCCGCAAACGATTCGGCCTTGAGTGCCGCACCACCGATTAAGCCGCCGTCGATGTCGGGCTGACCCATCAGTTCCTTGGCATTCTCGGGCTTCATGCTGCCGCCGTACTGAATGCGGATCTTATTCGCAAGATCACCGCCGGCAATCTCAGCCAGCGTACGGCGGATCAGCGCATGAACCTCCTGGGCCTGCGACGGCGTCGCGGTGCGACCTGTTCCGATCGCCCACACAGGCTCGTAAGCGATCACGACCCGTTCCAGATCGGCGCCCAAATCAGCGAGGCCAAGCGTCGTCTGCCGCACAACGACCGATTCCATCTTGCCTCCGTCGCGTTCCGCCAATGTTTCACCCACGCAAACGATGGGGATCAACCCTGCGGCCAAAGCGGCCTTGGTACGCTTATTCACCGTCTCGTCGGTCTCGCCGAAATACTGGCGACGCTCGCTGTGACCGATGATCACATACTTCACGCCTAAATCCTTCAGCATAGCCGCCGAGATTTCGCCCGTGAAAGCACCCGACGCCTCCCAATGAACATTCTGCGCCCCCAAAGCCACATTCGACCCCGCGCACGCGGCAGCCGCGTCTTTAAGATCGGTGAAGGGCGGACAAACCACGGCCTCAACCGCGTTGAAACCCTCAAGTTCCTTTTTAATCCCCGCGATCAACGCGGCGGCTTCCGAGGCCGTTTTGTTCATTTTCCAGTTACCGGCAACGATTTTCGTACGCATCTGACACTCTCCTTGTTTCAAAAAAAGAAGGTTTTATTATGGTCTCTTGTCCCGCTTTATGCAAGTCCGCGCTCACATCGATTGCTGTGCGACAGAAGCGCTCGGGAAAAAGCTGTTATTTCTTCACATAGCGGCGACATTTGACCTTCGCCTCTTTAAGTAACCTTTGGGTCTGCTCCGTAAAGGCGTAGTCCCCTCCATAAACCACCTCGCGGATGCCCGCGTTGATGATCATTTTCGCGCAGGTCAAACACGGACTGATCGTCACATAAATCGTTGCTCCGGCCAAACGGATACCGTAGTAGGCCGCCTGACAGATCGCGTTCTGTTCGGCATGCACGCAAATGCACTCCTCAAGACTTGACCCCGACGGAGCTTTGCCCGAGCAGCGAGCACACCCGCCTTCGAAACAGTTTTTCACGCCACGCGGCGTTCCGTTGTAGCCCGTTGAAATAATTCGGTTCTCGGATACGACGACCGCGGCGACTTTGCGACGCGAACAATTGGCCCGCGTCGACATCACCTGCGCGATCTCCATAAAATAGGTGTCCCAATCTGGACGAGGATCATCACTCTTTTTTTTGCCAGCCATAGAAGGTCTCCCTACGTTAATGAAAAGTGTAGTGTATCATAGAGCGGAGACGTCGTGTAGGTGCTGTTTTTCCTCGCATCAGCATACCGACGGCACTAAACTACAAAAAGAAATGAAGCTAAATGGAGTCGCTTATGTTGATTGATGTTCACGTCCACACATTCCCCGATGAACTAGCCCCCCGTGCCCTCAAGAACTTAGTTGAGAAATGCGATCACTATGTGACT
>CAZTDL010000122.1:0-9514 GCA_964612775.1 uncultured Lentisphaeraceae bacterium | reverse complement strand
TCGCCACGACGCCAACGCCTTTTTGTCCGGCGAGTTGTGGCGGGGCGCGGGGCTGGGACTGCGCCGCGCCGTCGGCGTGACGCTGGGAACCGGCATCGGCGTATCCTGCAGCGTGGACGGGCGCTTCATCAACAATGCGTTGGGGAGCCCGGCTCCCGAGGTGAGCGTGTGGAGCCGTCCGTACAAAGGCGGCATCGTCGAGGATGTCATTTCGACGGCGGGGCTGGTGACCCGGTACCGCCTTTCGCACCCGAACTACGACCTCGCGGACGGAGTCAAAGGAATCGCGGGGGCGGCGAAGGAAAACAATCTTGAGGCCGTCCGTCTTTTCGCCGAGCTGGGGGCGGATCTGGGCGCGGTTCTCCTGCCGTTGTGCGAGCGTTTCCTCCCCGAGAAGATCATTTTCGGCGGACAGATATCAAAGGATTTCTCGCTGTTTGAGGCGACGCTGAAATCGGAGCTTTGCCGCACGGCCCAACCGCCGGAAGCGGTCATGGGAAAACTCGGCAATCGGGCCGCGCTGTTTGGCGCGGCGTGTGGGTAAAATGCCTAAAGTCCGCAATAGTTATAAATGGGAGTTGCTGGCACTCCTCTGCCTGGCTTTCTTTTTCAATCAGGGCGACCGCGCGATTTTCGGCGTCGTGCTTCCCTCGGTCAAAGCGGAACTGCACCTGACGGATTCGCAGCTTGGGCTGGTTGGTTCCGTGCTTTTTTTCACGCTGGCGATGATGCTGCCGATTGCCGGCTGCCTGGGCGACCGGTGGAACAAAAAACGGATTATAGTCGGCAGCCTGTTTTTTTGGAGCATGGCCACGCTTTCCACCGGCTTAACAAGCGGACTGACGGGGCTGATCCTTTTGCGCAGCGTGGCGACGGCGGGCGGCGAGTCGTTCTATGCGCCTGCAGCTTTCCCGTTGTTGGCCGAGCACCATATGCGAACCCGCTCTCTGGCCTTGTCGATTCATCAGGCCGCCCTGTATTTCGGCGTGATGACGAGCGGTTTCTTAGGCGGTTATATCGCTGATCTGTGGGGATGGCGGTCCGCCTTTTATGTTTTCGGCGGCTGCGGGATTCTGCTGGGATTTGTTTTGATGTGGCGGCTGAAGAACGCGGCGGCACCCCGGGGCCGAGTCGAGGAACAAGACGGACTGCCGATCGTTTCACCCTTGGAAGCCTGGAGCGTGTTTTTCAGGACGCGGACGGTCCTTCTGCTGACGGTCGGATGCGCGGCGATTATTTTCGTCAACAACGCGTATGTCGTCTGGGCACCGGAATTTATTCGTGAAAAGTTCGGCCTTTCGCAAACCGCTACGGGCGGGTACGCCATGTTCTACCACCATCTGACCGCCTTGATCGGCGTGATTGTCGGCGGGAAGCTGACGGATCGGCTGATCGTATCGCGCCCCGACTTCCGGTTGCGGCTGATGAGTCTGTCCATGTTTTTGGGCGTGCCGGCGATCATTTTTATGGGATTTGCCACTGCGTTGCCGTTGACCTGTCTGGCCATGGCGATGTTCGGTCTGTTCCGCGGACTGTATGAGTCGAACACCCATGCGGCACTCTTCGACGTGATCGCGCCGCGCTACCGCGCTTCGGCTGTGGGAAGCATGACGATGTGCTCGTTCCTGCTGGGGTCGGTTTCGCCTTGGCTGCTGGGCTGGCTGCGGGGCGTTTGTCCTGCGGGGATGGGATTGTCCTATGGGTTCATCGTGCTGTCGTTCGCCTATCTGGCGGGCGGAATGGCGGTTTGGGCGGCGCGTCGTTTCACGTTCGGCACGGAGCGATATCGGGAGGCATTGACATGAAGACTTTTTCGCGCGGCGGGCACAATTGACGGGGGACTGGGCGGTTCGGGTGTGTGTCCTTTGGGCCGTCACCGTTCTATTGTCGGCGTTCGGTTCGGAGCAGGTAACGTCTGCCGCATCGTGCGTGCGCGGACCGGGCGGCGAACTGACGGTCGGGACGGAGGGTCTTGCGCTGTGTCCTTCGTTTTCCGCCAGTCCGGCCGTTTGCGGAAAAAGGTCTGGCACGCTTTGGACTGTGCTGCTGCAGCGCGACGAGGGTTTTCCTTCTGTACGGGATACAGAGCCGTCGCCCGAAGAGTTGCGCCGGCAGAGGGAACCGACCGCAAGGCAGTTCATCGCCGATAACGCGGTGGCCCTGACGGACCGCGATCAGACGGTGGTGCGTGAGACGCTGCCGGACGGTATCCGTTTGCGCTACGATGTGCTTCGCGACGGGCATCGGACGTGGCAGGTGTCGCTGACGCTTGAAATCCGGCGCAAGGGGCGGGTTTTGAGGTGACCGGCACGGTGAAGAACCGGGAGAAGGATTGGCTTGTCTGCGGGTTTGACGGGCCGGCGTTGGAGGGGATTCGGATCGATCTCTCGTCCTGCCCGGCTCTGCTTGCGGACGCGTTCGGACGGCGCGTCAACCGGGTGCCGACCGGTACCGAGAAAAAGGTTCCGGCACCTTGGCATTTGGACGGCGAGGTGTACGAGGCTTCAACGTGGTATCCCGGCCAAAACGGATCGATGCCGTGGTGCGCCTTGGCCGGAGCTGATGGCGGGCTTTATCTGGCCTGCCACGATCCGACGCATGGCTCGAAAATTTTCTGTCTCCGCTATGATCCGGCGGACAAACGGTACGGTTTATTGGTGCGACATCAGTTCTTTTGTGCGGACGGGACATCGTGGTCGTTGCCGCCCACAGTGATTCAGCCCTATCGGGGAACGTGGCACGCTGCCGCGCGCATTTATCGGGCTTGGGCGGATGCCGCCGTGCCTTTGCGCGATCCGCCGGCTTGGGTGCGCGACGCCTCCGGTTGGCTGATGTGCATCATGAAGCAACAGAACGGCGAGGTGTTGTGGAACTATGCGTCGATCGAGAAAAAGTGCGACGTCGCGGACCGGCGCGGGTTGGATCTGTTGGGGCTTTACGGTTGGTCGCACGGCGGCCACGACACGCTGTATCCCGACTACAGTCCCGAACCGGCGATGGGAGGGCGTGAGGGGCTGACCCGCGCATTGGCGCTGGCGCACCGGCGGGGCAAGCGGGTGATCCTTTATGCGAACGGCCAGCTCGAAGAGCGGGGAACGGATTTCTGGAATCAGCAGGGACGTGCGTTGGCGGTGATCCAGAAAGACGGGGCATCGATGCAGGAGCGGTGGCGGAAGTTTAAGGACGCGTCGCCGCACGCCTTCGATCTGGCCTGCCTCGGCACACGGGGATGGTCCGACCGGATGCTCGCGCTCGCTTTGCAGGCGAACGCGCTGGGAGCGGACGGCATTCTCTACGACCAGCTCGGCGTGCGCGCGCCGATGGCGTGCTATGCCGAGGGACACGGTCGCGATGATGTTCTCGATTCTCAACATGACGTTGCTGCCGGTGGTGGCCGGCCTGATTGCGCATGAGGTGCTATACGGACGTGGCGCATGGGCGCGGAGGGTGCCGATCCTTATGTCCGTTGCAGGTGCGGGTGTGGCGGTGGTCATTCTCGCGTGCGCTCTGAAAACGTCGATATGGGGCGCATGGCTTCCGGTGCGCGGCGGTGTGGTGTTGGGAGGACTGCTGATTACGCTTGTGGCATTGGCAAAAATGGTGATGGATGTATGGATGGGGTACCCCAACACGTGGATGAACAGCGTTCTGTCTCTCGTGTCCATGTCGGGCATCTGCTTGATTCTGGCGGTGATTATCGGTCAGACGCATCAGGTATTAGTGAAGGCCGGCTTTTTGCTGATCGTCGCGGCTGTTGCTCACAATTCAATCGGATACGCGCTTGGATATTGGCTTGCACGAGGCGTTGGCGTATGGCTCGGCCGGGCGGGATACCGACTCGGACTGCGCGCGACTTCGGCAACGCTGATCGGCGAGGCCGATTGCCGCACGGTGTCGATTGAGGTCGGCATGCAGAATGGAGGTATGGCGACTGGACTGGCGATCGATGTGCTGCACAGCCATTTGGCGGCGTTGCCGCCGAATGTGTTTGGGGCGTGGATGAACATTTCCGGATCAATTCTCGCGAATTGGTGGAAGCGTAAGCCTCTTGATGCAGAAAAGTGTAATAACCACAGTGAAAAGCGGGATAGTGAAAAGGAGAGAAGTAATGAGACGGTTTAAAAGCGAGATAAGGAGCGTGATGCGTTTTTCAAAGGGATACTCGATACGATTGATGCTGCCGACGGTATTGCTTGCGATACCGGTTTTCGTCGCTTGTGTCCATCTGCAAGCCGACTGTCAAACGTCCTGCTGGCCTGCTTTCGACTACGACGGCAAAGCGGCCCAGACCGACAAGTCATATGTGAAAACAGGTGTGAAAGGTTCGCTGATTAAAACGGCGCACTATATCGCCGAATCGAAAACAATGACCGCCGCCGACGGGAAACTTCAAATTCGGTTGGATTGTAAGCGGTATAAAAATTATCCCGCAGAAGAATATGCCGTCTGTGTGACGAATCTGTCAGAATCAGAGCCGACGCGGATCGTCGCGAATTTCAGATCGCTTTCGCTTTCGATTGACACACCGGAAGCGATTAAGGCCGTCGTTTTAAATGTTCTGCGGGGTTCAACCTGCAAGGCGACTGATTTTGTGCCGGAAGCGTTTGATATTGAAGCGGGAAAAGATCAGATTTTGAAAACGACCTGCGGTCGGTCGTCGAACGACACCATTCCGTTTCTTGAGCTGAATCTCGACGACATGAACGGCTATCTGTTCGCGATCGGCTGGACGGGGTCGTGGAAGGCGCGGTTCGCGAATAAGGGCGAAGCGGTGGATGTGGAGATCGGCATGGAGCGGACGAACTTTAGGCTTTTGCCCGGCGAGACGATCCGCCAACCATCGGTTCTTGTTTTTTCACGCAAAAACCAGACGAGGCGGGCGTTCAAGACGATGGTTCATCGGTTTATGCTCGAAAACAAGGTTCCGCGCGATTCCCAAAACAACATTATCCCCCCCCCATCTTGGCTGTCGCGTCTGGCGGAGGGAACAAAACGCCGCAGATGATGACGGACGTTCTACGCTATTGCGTCGATAACAAGATGCCCTTTGATACATTCTGGATCGATGCCGGCTGGTGTGGCGCTCCGCACGAGGATGAGTTGTATTCCAACTGCGGCCCGCACTGGTTTAAATACGTGGGCGACTGGCGCGTTAACACGAGTGTGCATCCGACAGGCGATCTGATGCCGATTGCCGACGCGGTCCATCATGCGGGTTTGAAATTCTTGCTCTGGTTTGAACCGGAACGGATGACCGATTCCGCACCGATTTTGAAGACGCACCCGGAATATCGGCACGGTCAGCTCGTCGATTACGGCAATCCCGAGGCGCTCAAATGGATTCAGGACGCGGTCTACGGAATGATCGAAAAACACCGGATTGATGTTTATCGCCAAGATTTCAACATGGATCCAGGCCCTGTATGGCGCGGCATGGATGCGCCGGACCGCGTCGGAATCGCCGAAGTGAAACACATTGTCGGCATGTATAAGTTTTTGGACGATATGCGGGCGAGATTCCCGGACATTTTGCAGGAGAACTGCGCCTCTGGCGGGCGGCGTATCGACCTTGAGATGATCGCTCGGTCGCATGTATACTGCCGCAGCGACTATTATGTCGGACGTAAACCGGGTGACACCGCGTTTATTCTCGGGCAGAGTGGAACGCTTAATCTGATGCCGTATCTGCCGTTCCAGGGGTGCGAGTTCAATTGCGTGCCGGTCGGCGACGATTACGCGGCTTTCAGCATCATCTCGGCGGGGACCGTCATTACGCCTTCCGACTTTGACGGAGGAATCATTCGGCGAAAAATCACCGGTGAAGAGACCGCGTGGTTTAAGAAAATTTTTGCTGTCGCGGCGCGCATGCGACCTTTCTACATGGGGGAGTTTTATCCCCTGACGGACGAAACCGGCGTTGGCGATGACGTGTGGTGCGCATGGCAATTCGACCGTCCTGATTTGAGCGCCGGTTTTGCGATTTTCTTCCGGCGCGGTGCGGCGATCGATGCATCCCGCACGTTCAGGCTCGGTGGAATCAAGCCAGGCGCGATGTATCAGATTGAGGACTATGACGGCTCGAAAAAAACCGTCGATGGTCTTGAACTGGAAAACTGGACTGCCAAACTTGCGCCGCGGTCGTTCCAACTCGTTTTTTACAAAAAACGATGAGCATGCCTTGGGCGGCGTTCGTGTCCGGAGAACGCTCTTTAGCGTGATCCTTTCGGCCATGCGGTAACCATTGCCTGCATGGCATCTGCCTCGGCATGGTTGATCGGGTGACTGTGGCGCGAAACGGCAGCAGGGAAACGCTGAACCGCCCACCGCTCAGAGTCGGTGCGGGGGCCGTGGTGTCCGAGTGCCGGATGAGCGGCCGGAACTGCCGTAAAACACGGGCGGCACGTTTGTCCAGAAGCCTTTTGGGCGCTGGGAGGCGAAGTCGCCGAGACTGGTTTATCCGGAAAATACGGTCACCCCGAGCGGGAGTGCCCTTGACTTGCGACAAGTCGATTGATATAAAAACGGGCTGCGAAGGACTGTCAAGCCGGTTGTGTTTTATATTGGCTGTTGAAAGTCTATAAGGAGCATGAGATGAGCATCGAATTGAAGAAAAATTGTAAGTACGCTTTGCTGGTTCCGACAAGCATGGGCATTCGGATCACGCCGACGAATGGTCAACCTGTCCATTGCGGCGGAGCATTCATGATGCAGGCGACCAGCGCCGAGACGAACGTGGCCAGCGTGGCCGCCTACTTGGGGTTGCCGGTCAAGGTGTTGACGACCTTTGTGAAAGGCAGTCCGATCGCGCAGTTGATCAAAGACAATTTGCGTAGCCGCCATATGGATTATGAGGGTGTCGAGGTCGCGCAGGGCGGGCCATGGGGATATCGTCACCAAATCAACATTGCGGACAGCGGGTACGGCTCGCGCGGACCGCGGGTGTGGAACGACCGGGCGGGTGAAGTTGGCCGCACATTGAACGTGAAGGACTTTGATCTGGACCGCATTTTCGAAACAGAGGGTGTGCAGATCGTCCACTTGTCAGGGTTGATCGGAGCCTTGTCGCCCGAGACGAGCGCTTTCTGTCTCGAATTGGCGCGCGCCGCAAAGAAGTATGGGACCAAGATATCGTTTGACCTGAATTATCGCGCGTCTTTCTGGAAGGGGCGCGAGCAGGAACTTTCGGCGATCTTTGCGGAAATCGCGGGCGTCGCGGATATTTTGGTCGGCAACGAGGAGGATTTTCAGCTCTGTCTCGGCGTTCAGGGGCCTGAAGCGGGAGGCAAGGACATCAAGGCCAAGATCGAAGGTTTCAAAGGCATGATCGAGCGTGTCAAGAAGGCCTATCCCAATGCGCAGACTTATGGTACGACCTTGCGCGAGGTGGTAGATACCAATCACCATCTGTGGGGCGCGCTGATGGCGGCAGGCGAGGCGTGGCACGTGGTTGAGCCGCGCGACATCACGGTCATGGACCGCATCGGCGGCGGAGACGGTTTCGTTGGCGGCATGCTCTATGCGATTCTCAAGGGATGGGAGCCTGAAAAGTGGATTCAGTTCGGATGGGCGAGCGGCGCGTTGGCGACGACCATGCTGGTTGACTATGCCCTGCCCGCCGACGAAGATCAGGTTTGGAGCGTCTGGAAGGGCAACGCCCGCGTGCAGCGCTAAGCGGCGATTGTCAGAAGACAGGAGCAGGGGCGTATGGTCAGCCCTTGCTCCTGTTTTTTTTGTATCTCCGCCTGCGCGTCATGCGCAGAAAAGTTTTCGTTTATTGTCGGAACACCGTAACGGGTGCCTCACGACTGTGCGGACAGACGTTTTTCTCGTACCCAGCAGTACAGCACGGGTGCCATAAACAGGGTGACAAGTTCAATGGCCATTCCGCCGAAAGAGGGGAGGGACATCGGGACCATGATGTCCGCGCCCCGTCCCGTAGAGGTCAGCACGGGCAGGAGCGCGAGCACCGTGGTCGCCGTGGTCATCAGGCACGCGCGGATTCTTCGCTTGCCGGCGTACACGGTGGCGTCCCGGACTGCGGCAACGGTTGTCGGCCTCACCTTGCCAAAACGCTGGTCCATGTATGTGCAAATGACGACCGCATCGTCGGAGGCGATGCCGAATAAAGCGAGGAATCCCACCCAGATGGCGATGCTCATGTTGACGGGATGCACTTGGAATAAGGCGCGGAGGTCGACGCCCAAGACCGTCGCATGGAGAAACCACGGTTGTCCGTACAGCCAAATAAACACGAGCCCGCCTGCCCAACAGACGAAAATCGTTGAGAATACAAGTGTTGTTGTGATCACGGAGCGAAATTGGAAATAAATGAGCATGAAGATGATAAATAAGGTCAGCGGTAACACAATCGCCAAGGTTTTCTGCGCGTGAATCTGATTCTCGTAACTTCCGGAGAACCGGTATGTGACGCCTGGCGGCAAAACGAGTTGTCCAGCCGCTTTTTTGCGTCAAGATAACGCTGACAGGCCTCAACGACATCCACCTCGGCCGTGCCCGGCTTTTTATCAAAAAGCACATAACCGATCAGGAAGGTGTCCTCGCTTTTCACGGCTTCAGGTCCGCGGACATAACGGATATCAGCCAGTTGCGTGAGGGGAATTTGGGTGCCGTCTCCGGTTGGCACGAGAATCCGTTCCATCGTTTCTACCCGGTCGCGCAGTTCGCGCGGGTAGCGCACGCGGACCGGGAAACGTTTGCGTCCCTCCACCGTTGTCGTGAGGCGTTGTCCGCCGATGGCGGTTTCGATCACGCTCTGAACATCCTCGATTTGCAGTCCGTACCGTGCGATAGCTTTGCGGTCGATCTCGATCTCCAGATACGGTTTCCCGATTATCCGGTCGGCGATCACGGCCGACGGTTCGACTTCGGGGACTTCTTTGAGAAACCGTTCGATTTCTAAGCCAGCCCGTTCGACGCTGTCGAGATCGGGCCCTTTGACCTTGACACCCATCGGCGCACGCATGCCGCTTTGCAGCATCACGATACGAGCGGCGATCGGCTGTAGTTTGGGCGCGGTCGTCGTGCCGGGGATTTGGGCCGCAGCCACAATTTCCTTCCAGATGTCATCCGCTTTTCGGATGTGCCCGCGCCATTGTCTGTACGGCCGGCCCTGCTCATCCGGGATCAGTTCTCCGTTTTTGCGGATATAATCGCGGCTTGATTTGTCATACCTGAAATTCACCCGGCGGCCATCCTTGTCGGTGATGTATTCGGGTTTGTATGCGATGACGGTCTCGATCATATTGACCGGGGCCGGATCGAGAGCCGTGTCGGCGCGCCCGATTTTTCCGACCACCGAGTCTATTTCCGGAATTGCGCGGATGGCTCTGTCTTGCTTTTGGATGACATCCAGCGCCTCTCGGATGGAGGCGTGGGGCATCGTGGTCGGCATGTAGAGAAAAGAGCCTTCGTCAAGAGGCGGCATGAACTCCTTGCCCAGTCCCGGAAAACGATGCGCCATGGCTGACCATACGACGTTTTGTCGGACCGTTTC
>CAZTDL010000121.1:0-9541 GCA_964612775.1 uncultured Lentisphaeraceae bacterium | reverse complement strand
GACTGTCTGATCGCGGGCAATACAATCCACGACACGGGGGGACGGCTCGGTCCGGCGGCGATCAGCGTCTCGGGCGGACACCGCTGCGGCGTGGTCGGCAACGACATTTCCGACGTCTGCAACGGCGGCGTTTCGATGAACGGGGGCAACAGCCAAACGCTGGAACGGGGAGACCATTACGCCGACAACAACTACATACACCACGTCGGCATCCTCTACGGTCACGGACTCGGCATCTCCATGCATGGCGTAGGCTTGCGCGCCTCGCACAACCTGATCCACGACATCACCCGCTGCGGCGTCTTCGGCGGCGGGCCCGACTGCATCGTCGAATATAACCGCATCCGCAACGTCAATCTCGAGACCGAAGACACGGGCGGGCGCTACGGCGGCGGCATGTGGCATATCCGCGGCGAGATCATCCGCTACAACTTCATCACAGACACGCTCGGGTTCGGACGCAGTGGCGACCGCTGGACGACGCCTCATTTCAGCTGGGGCATTTATCTTGACGACGACCAAAGCTACACGCACGTGTACGGCAACATCGCCGCGCGCACCACCTCAGGCGGATGTCACATCCACGCGGGACACAACAACGTGATCGAGAACAACATCTTCATTGAGAGCAGCGGCCCGCAGATCCAATACAGCGGGCATGACCCGAAGTCACCGTTGGTCATCGGCCGACTGAAAGAATTTGCGACGGTCCGGCAAAACGCCGCCTTCCTCGCCAAATATCCCGACCTGGCCGCCTCAGATACGAACACCGTCTGGCATATGGCCGGAAATCGGGTTTTCCGCAACATCATCTCTTACGCGGGATCCCAAGCGAAACTTTACGGTATCAGCCATGTCGCGTCCGATCCGTTCGAGCAGAACACGGTGAACTCCAATCTGGTGTGGCGCAAAGAGCTGCCCCTCTCAATTGCCTAGAACGGCAAGTCTCTGTCGTGGGACGAGCGGCGGAAAGAAGGCTATGACGCGAACTCTCTGGTCGCCGACCCCCTCTTCGTGAATCCGGACAGGGATGATTACCGTTTAAAAAAAGGTTCGCCCGCCTTCAAGCTGGGATTCGAACCGATCCCTATCGATAAGATCGGCCCTTATCAAAGCGGCCTGCGGGCAAGCTGGCCGATTGTCGAAGTTTGCGGTGTTCGCGAGCATCCGCTGCCGAAGGCGCGCGTTTTGCTGTGGCCCGACACCGCGCCGGTCGGCGACGGCACACGCGAGATGACCGATGCCGCGATGACGGTTTTCCTGCCGCAGAAGGAACGCGCCACAGGCACGGCGGTGGTCATCTGTCCGGGCGGCGGCTACAACTCGCTGGTGCAAACATACGAAGGCTCGCACATCGCGAAATGGCTGAATGAACAAGGCATCGCAGGCATCGTACTCGAATACCGTCTGCCGAAGGGCCGCCACGCGGTGCCGCTGCTCGACGCGCAGCGCGCGCTCCGCCTGACGCGCGCGAACGCCGAGGCGTGGGGCCTTATGACAAACCGCATCGGCATCATGGGTTTCTCGGCCGGAGGACATCTGGCCGCCACGGCCGGCACGCGCTTCGACGCCGGCGACCCCCAAGCGAAGGATGCCGCAGACCGCGCAGGCTGCCGTCCGGATTTCATGCTTTTGATCTATCCGGTCATCAACATTCTCCAGACCTCGCGCGGCCATTCGGAGAGCAACCTGCTTGGACCCGATCCGTCACGGGAGCTGATCAAGCTGTACTCGAACGAGGAACACGTCACGGATCAGACGCCGCCGGCTTTTCTAGCGCACGCTAAAGACGATACGGTCGTTCCGTCGTCCAACAGCCGAGGCTTCCGCGATGCGTTACGCGCGCACAACGTGGCCGCCGAATATCTGGAGCTGCCCTCCGGCGGACACGGCTTGAACGGCTATCAAGGACCGATGTGGGACGCTTGGCAGAAAGGCGCGCTCGACTGGCTAAAGGCCCGCGGCTTGCTTCAGGAATAAGCCTTGGCCCGCATGCTCGCGGAACGCCGTCGCCTCTGCGATGCGGCCCCGTCCGGCAGCACCTAATCGGCATAGGGATGGCCCGCTTTCACGTCATCCCCTTCATTGGCCCCGTACAATTTCTTTGCGCAGTCGGGACAGAGGCTGTGACTGAACTCCACGCCCGCATGCTCGCCGATATACGATTCGATCTGTTGCCAATAGCCTTGATCGTTGCGGATTTTCTTACAGGAGCAACAGATCGGCAAAAGGTCCTGCAATTTTTTGATCCGGGAAAGCGCTTGGCTAAGCTCGACGATCGCCCGTTCTCGTTCGCGCTCAGCCGCAACCCGTGCCGTAAGATCGGTCAATACGCAGAGGCAGCCCCGCAATTTACCGTGCCGGCCATATAGAGGAACCAGCCGGATCGTCACGTTAAGCGAACCCTCCGCCGATACAAGCGTCGCCTCTGTTTGGGTCTCTTTTTGGTCCGTCGCAAACCAGGCCAATGAGGGAAAGCGCTTCCGGAGCATCTGAAGCGTGATAGGCTCCGCCCCCAAACCCAGCATCCGCGTGGCCGCCGGATTGACATCAACCTGCCGACCGCTCTCGTCAAATACGATCATGCCGTCCGGGATCCGCTCGACCAGCACCTCCCGGCCGATCGGCACGAGATCCAGCAGATGAAAATGAGATAAATTCCAAGCGATCATCAGTCCCGCAATACTGAAACCCATGGGCGAAACGTCCATGCCGCCGACCCAATCCTGTCCGATCACGTACACCACGCCGCTCGCCAGAGGAAAAACGCCGCTCACCATAAACAAAACATACTGCCGGCGAATGGACGCGCCGGCCGAGCGGCAGGCGTTTGCCAAGACACCATAGCCGAACAGGGCCAGCACATACGTGTAAGCGATTATAAACCAAAACACGGGCCCCCGGTGATAGACCAGCACGTTCTTTCCTTCCGGCCCCGGAGAGAATCCCGTCCATTGGGCATGATGCCACGCGTTAGTCCAAACCAGCGCAAGCGAAACACCCGCCATCAGAAGCAGCAACACGTACATGCCGCGCCGAATCAAATGCGTCTGGTGAGTATAAGAAAGAACGAAGAAAAAGAAGAGGACCCCCACAAAAACCAAACCGATATACTCGATTTGCGACCAAAGCACTTTGACGGCCGACCCAACCAACGCAGACTCGACCGCCGCCGCCAGCGTCCAGATCGTGCAGGCGGACATCAGTCCGACAAACGGCCAACCGCCGGATTTCTCACGACGTTCCCACCCGAGAAGCACCGTACAAACACACAAGACTGCGCAAAAAAATAAAACAGCCGATTGCGGATAGATTTTGTACATTTTGGCCCGACCTGTTTGAATACATGTCTTATGTTGAAGAACAAGTACCCTTTACAGTACCGAAGTCCGCAAAGAGACTGCAATCGTTTTTTGAGAGTAGATGACATTCACACCACAAATCTGTTATGGTTCGGACATGTGCTGGGATTTCAGGCAGCAGGGCGATTTGCGCCGCTTCAAGCGAGGTTTGACCTCGGCTTTCTTCGGCGCCGCGCATTTTCTTTTCGCAGGCGTGCAGACAATCGGCGCCGCACCCGCTGATGTCTTTGGGCCGACGGCCGGCAACAGCCGTTCCTGGAGCCACATGGCCGATGCCTCCGCCGGCGAAGGACTGGGAAACGGCCTGTTCGTCGCGGCCAACGATGAAGACAACGTCTTGCGCGTCTACCGCTTGCAGCAGGGCGGGGCCCCGATCGCCACGTGGGATGCGACGCCGCACATGGCGCTCGCGGGAAAATCAACGGAAATGGATATCGAAGGCTCGGCGAAAATCAACGACACCCTCTACTGGATCACCTCGCATGCGCCCAACAGAGAGGGCAAGCCCCGCCCCAACCGTAAACGGTTTTTCGCCACGCACGTCACCGTTGTAAACGGAAAACCGGCCTTCCATCTTGCCGGGAAACCGGTCAGCACGCTGTTGGCCGATCTTGACCGCGACCCCCGTTACGTTGACTTCAAGTTGGCCCAAGCCGCTTTGCGGCCACCCAAAACGAAGGAGAGCCTCAACATCGAGGCGCTCTGCGACACGCCGGAAAGCGGACTGCTCATCGGATTCCGAGCACCGGTCATACGCGGTAAAGCGCTTCTGGCGCCGCTCCTCAATCCTGCCGAAACCGTTGCGGGCCAGCCCCCGCGTTTCGGCGATCCGCTGCTGCTTGACCTCGCCGGGAACGGCATCCGCGCCATGACCCGTACCGACGGAACCAACTATTTCATTATGGCCGGTTCGCCGCTCAGCGGGGGAACCTTTCAGCTTTACCGCTGGGACGGGCATCGCGCGCCGAAACCCGACCTGTCGCTCCTGACGTTACCCTCCGACGCAACGCCCGAAGGGCTGATTGCGATTGAATCGGGCGACATACACGCCTTACTGGTGCTCAGCGACGATGGCATGCGGCTCGTCAACGGCAAACCCGCCAAGTCACTCCCGGATCCCGCGCGCAAAAGCTTTCGCGGTTATTTCTTGCGCTTGCCCTAACGGCTTTTTCCTTGCGCACCCGTCAACGCCGACAAACCTACGCACCGTTTGCCCGTGTCCCCGCTCAAGTTACCGAGTCACCCTCTCCGGGCAAGGGACTTTTCGGTTCCGATCATCTGCGGCGCATGCGTGCTTCACGCTTTATACCCGCACACATCCGGATTGACACTTGTCATCTTTTTGTGCTAATGGGTAAGAAGAATGACTGAATAATTCATATCGTTGGCGTTTTTCACATCGACCCTTGGAGATGAACATGAAATCGTTTGTTGCCGATGTCTTGTCCCATGTCTCCGTTCGCACCTTCCGCCGGTGTGCCGCCGCTTTTATTCTCGCTTTGGCCATCATGCGTCCCGGTGCCGCACACGCCGCCGATTATGTCCTGACCTTCTCGAGCGCCCCTCAGATTATCAACACGCCAGCCAAGGTCACCACCTCGGACTTCACGTTTGAAGTTTGGCTCAAAATCGCCGCCTTTACGAGCGAAAATCATGTGTTCGCTCAATACGTGGGCGGGCACGCGGGACGGTTGGTCGGTTTCATACAAAACAGCAAAGCCTGTTTCTTTATCGGCGGGACGTATTTCGTCGGCAACACAACGATCATGTCCAACACTTGGACGCACATCGCCATGACCCGCAGCGGAGGAACCGCCGCGATCTACATCAACGGCGTGTTGGACAGAAGCGGCGCGATAACCACTGCGGCGCTCCCTTCCTACGGCATCTCGATCGCCGGGACTTCGAATCTCAACTCCGGTTTCCGCGGTCAGATCGCCGATGTCCGCGCATGGGGCATCGCACGCACACAGTCCCAAATCAACGCGTCCATGTATGATCGGCTGACCGGCACGGAAAGCGGACTGGTCGGATACTGGCGGCTCAACGACAGCACGGGCGTCTCCGTCAAAGAACTCGTCGCCAACGCCGACGGCACGATGACGGGAACGCCATTGCCCGCATGGTCCTTCAGCGTCGATCTGCCGCTGGTCAATTCCAGTCCCCTTGGCTCGTGGAGCGCCGCCTCCGGCGGAAACTGGTCCCACGCGGCCAACTGGCTCGACAACGCCGTTCCCAACGGCGACGCCCATTTTGCCGTTTTCACAAACCAGCCGCCAACGGCGATCGCCATCGCCAACGACCTCTCCTCTCTTCGTCTCGGCAAGATGTTCCTCGCCAACGCCGCAGGCGACACCTTCTCCGGTAACGCGATCACGTTTACCAACTCGTCGAACCGGGCGACGCTCAGCACCACGGCCGGTTCTCACGTCTTTGACCTTCCGCTCGCGCTTACCGACAACGGACTCACGGTCGGCAGCCTCAGTTCCTCTTCGGTCAGCATCGGCAGCGCCATCAGCGGTTCCGGCGCGCTTGACGTTAACACAGCATCCAGCGGCGGCGGGCTTGTCACGCTCTCAGCGGCCAACACCTACACGGGGCCCACCTCCTTCGGCTGCGGCACGCTGTCCTTCAACACGGTTGCGGACGCCGGGAACGCCAGCTCGCTCGGTGCGCCGGACGCCCTCAACGGAACCCTCCTCGTCGGACCCGGCACGCTGCGTTTCACCGGCGGCACGGCTTCGACCGACCGCGGGTACACGGTAACAGCGCCCAACCGGGCGGCCGTTATCCGCATCGAGTCCGGCGGCGACCTCACCTTCGGCGGCCGTATCCAGACCACGTCGGGCGGACAGGTCAAAACCGGGCCGGGCACCGTGCGCTACACCTATCCGGGCCCCAACCTTTTCTCCAACGTCTATCTCAACGACGCTCTCCTAAACATCGGAGCCAACGGCGACGGGCCCTCCCAGGGGTTCTACGGCTTCGGCATCGCCAACGGCCGCGTCGTGCTCGGAGCCCCCGGACAGACCAATACCGTCAACAGCCGCATCGTGATCGGCCTTTACACGACCGCCACCCCCGGCGCAGAAACGGCCGGCGAGCTGGAACTGGTCGACGGCGTGCTAAATGTCAATAACAACACGCTGGGCATCGGCCGCAGTAACGGGACAACCACGACCGCCCCGGGTGGCCTCCACTCGAAACTGATCGTCTCCGGAGGCATCTTGACAAACGTAAACGTTATTTCCATCGGCTACAACGGGATCCTGAACCTGCCAGGCTTCAATGCGCACCCCGATATGGACATGACCGCCGGTTACGTCCATACGCTTAATCTCAATATTTCAGAGTCCTCGGGGTCCCGCTCCGATGCCCGTTTCAGCGGAGGCACACTTGACGTCATCAGCTCCCTGCGCCTTGCTATGGCCTCAAACACCGTCGGCACCCTCACCCTCTCCGGCAACGTGAACCTGCGCACCTCGGCGGGCGTCAACATCGAAGTCCCCAACGGGGGCTCCTTCGCGACCGGCACCCTTTATCTCAACGGCGGAACCCTCCAGACCCGCAATATCGTGCGAAGCTGGAACAGCGGCTCGGGGACGGTCTACTTCAACGGCGGCACACTTAAACCCAACGCCAGCGGACAGACGCTACAGAATATGAGTGCCGTCTATGTATCGACCAACGGGGCTTCCTTCGACACGTCGCTGGCCGACTACACCGTCCAGCAGAACCTGCTCCACGACCCCGCTCTCGGCACCGCCGACGGCGGCCTCGCCAAAACCGGAACAGGAACCCTTACGCTCAGCGGCTACGGATCCACTTATAACGGCCCCACCACCGTCTCCGGCGGAACCCTCTGCGTGGCAGGCGCGCTTCCCGCCGCCAACTCGGTTACGGTCGAAACCGACGGCGAGCTTCTTGTCGGCGGCAGCGCCACGCAGACCGTTTCCGTCGCCGACCTCACGCTCAACGGCAGTGCGGCGCTCTCCTTCGCCTTCACGCTCGACGGAGCGTCCAACGATCGACTCACCCTCGCGACCCCGCCCACGCTTGCAGGCAAGCGCATCGGGCTCTATCAGCTGAACACCCGCTTCCCCTTTACGAAGAACGGCACGTACACCCTTCTCACTTATTCGGGAACCGACCCTGACACAGCCGGGCTCGCCGTCGCCGCCCCGGCCTACGGCAAAACCTATGCTTTTGCCGCCTCCGCCGGCACGCTTACGGTCACCATCGGCACCGATTCGGTCGCGGCCTCGGCCTGGAACGTCAACTCCGGTGGCGCGTGGGCAACCCCTCCGGTAATTGGACCATCCCCCCTTCCAACACCGCCGGCGGCCACGCACGCTTCGACGACGTCATCACCGGCCCCGTCACCGTGACGACCGCAGGCGAGACCGTCGGCGAGATTTTCTTCAACAATCTCAGCGCCTACACGCTCGACGGCAGCGGACTGACGCTCGACAACGACACGGCGCCGGCCCTCATCAACGTCGAAAGCGGCGCGCACGTCATCTCAGCGCCGCTGACTCTGAACGGCGACACGACCTTGAATCTTTCGCCGTCCG
The DNA here is from genome assembly GCA_964612775.1 of uncultured Lentisphaeraceae bacterium. GTDB lineage: Bacteria > Verrucomicrobiota > Kiritimatiellia > RFP12 > UBA1067 > DAOPZC01. The sequence continues at coordinate 1,605 of CAZTDL010000121.1, read as the reverse complement.
CGCTTCTCACGCTTGACTCGACCGTCGGAGCCTCCGCGACCCTGACCGCGCAGGGCAACGGAACGTTGGCCCTCACGGCCGCCCCGTCTGTCCAGACCTTGGCACTCAACGTTCCTGAAGTCGGCATCTCCAATACCCTCACCCTCGCTTCACCCGTGACGCTGCGGCGCAGCATCACGGTCCGTCCCGCCTTAAGCACCACGACCACCGTCAGCGGCGTCATCTCCGGTGCGGCCAATCTGACGAAAGCCGGGTCCAGCACGCTCTCGCTCGAAGCCGAAAACACCTACACGGGACCGACCGCAGTCAGCGCCGGCACCCTGATCGCGAACACCCTGGCCAACGGCGGTTCTGCCAGTTCGATCGGGGCATCGTCCCCGTCGGCGGCAAACTGGGTTCTCGGACCGGCCACCTTCCGCTACACCGGCCCTGCGACAACCATCAACCGCGGTTATACCTTGGCCGCAGGCAATAGTCCTATACGCGCAGCGGTCTTGCGACTCGACAACGATCTGACGATTGAAGGTCAATGCTCGTTGACATCCGGCGCATTCTTGAAGACCGGCCCCGGCACGCTAAGCTATGCCTTCACGGGCGGTGCCCAGACCCTCGCCAATACGGAGGGTTCTATCGACGCGCTGCTCAACATCGGCGCGAACGGCGACAGCCCCACCCTCGGCTTCTCCGGCTACACCATCTCAGCCGGCAAAGTGATCATGGGCGCGGCTGGGCAAACCAACACGATCAACAACCGCATCACCGCGGGACACTACACGACCACTGTGGCCGGCGCGGAAACCGCTGGCGAACTCCAAATTGACGACGGCGTCCTAAATTGCAACACCACGTTCTCTGTCGCGCGCGGCAATGGCACCTCCTCGACCGCGCCCGGCGGGCTCCACTCCCGTCTAACGGTCAATGGCGGCATTGTGAACATCAACCTTCTCTCCGTCGGCTACGCGGGCGCCGCACCGGCAGCAACCTTCAACGCATGCCCGATCATCGACATTAACGCGGGGTTGCTCGCCGTCGCGAGCGACATTCGGATCGGCGAGTCGAAAGGCTCTGTCGGAACGCTGAACATACGGGGCGGCACGCTTCGGTGCTCCAGCCAAGCGGCGAACACAGGGCTCACGCTCGGCGGCATCAGCAGCACTCCGAGCGGTACAGGCATCCTGAACCTCTCGGGAACCGGCGTGCTCGACATCGCCCAGAACGTGTTGCTTGGGTTGAATGCGGGCAGCACCGGCATCGTTCTCCTCAGCGGCGGCACCCTCATGGCAAGCAACATCGTCCGAGGCACGGGCATCGGCATTATGCGCTTCAACGGCGGCACCTTCTTCCCCCGCACGTTCAACAGCACGTTCACAGGCCTCACAACCGCCACCGTATCCACCAACGGCGCGCGGGTGGACACCACATTGGCCGTCGACTACACCATCGCCCAAAACCTGCTCCACGATCCCTCGCTCGGAGGCACGGCCGACGGCGGTTTCGTCAAGCTCGGAACCAACACGCTGAGCCTCACCGCCACAGGCAACACCTTCACCGGTCCTGTCGATGTCCGCACCGGCCTGCTGCGCGCCCGTCTCGGCGGAACCAACG
>CAZTDL010000120.1:0-9556 GCA_964612775.1 uncultured Lentisphaeraceae bacterium | reverse complement strand
GATACCGGATGCGCGTATCGGCGGGTTGGTGTTGTGTGGTCCTAAGGTTGACTATTTCGAGCATTTCGCCAAAACGCTGAAAGAGCGCGACAAGCTGGATCTGTTCAATTGGGTTGTTTATCACGCCTATACGAGAAATCCTGATGAGCACAATCCGAGTGCCCTGAAGGCCAAGGAGGTGCTGATGAAATACGCGCCGAGTTTGAAAATGTGGCAAGGCGAGTGCGGCACTCAGTCCGAGTGGTGCCGGTCGGGGGCGCTTTCGCGGTATCCTTGGACGGAAGTGACCCAGGCCAAATGGGATGCGCGTCGCATGCTCGGCGATCTCGGTAACGATGCCGATTCCGAGGTATTTACGGCGGCTGATCTCGACTATCGAACGACCTCTTTTCACAATGGCCTTGTGCGTTATGGTTTGCTCAAGACGGCCGGAGCAACGGAAGGGTTCAAGGTTCTGAAGGTGAAGATGGCGTATTATGCGGTACAGAATGTCGTTTCGGTTTTCAACGATGCGCTTGAGCTTATACCGGATTATCCTTGCGTAGCCCAGTGCGTGAAAACGCTTGCCGTGTATGGGCATAAGGATATTGCGAGCGGCCAGCAGATTTGCGTTTTTTGGGATAAGTCGGGGGTGCCGTCAAACGGCTTTGATACCGCAAGTGCGACGTTGGCCATTACGGGTGGCGTTTTTGAGTCTCCTGTCTGGGTTGATACGATCACGGGCGGCATTTACGAGATTCCCAAGGAGAAGATGATCGTCGAAGCGGGCCGTGTGATCTTTAAGGACATTCCGGTTTACGATGCGCCGGCCTTTATTACGGACAGAAAAATCCTTTCAATCATGCCTGCCAACCATTAACCTTTTGCAATGTGTGCCGCGGGACGGTTCGGATAAAAGACGGAGATCAGGGAGACCGCCTTTATTCGCATTATCCGTTAACCGTTCCGTTTGCCGTGATTGAATTTTCGCGTCACGACATGGCCTGACAAAACAATGAGGTTACATGGCTCATGAAGAACATACGCATGGGACGCGTTTTTTTGTTTTTGCAGATGGCGTTTGGGGTGGCCGTGTCTGCGAATGCAACGACGCTTGAAGAGGGGTTTGCGAATCCTCCGAAATCAGCTAAGCCTCAGACGTGGTGGCACTGGATGGATGGGCGGGTGAGTAAACCCGGGATTACCGCTGAACTTGAGGCGATACGAGAGATGGGGCTTGGCGGTGTCCATCTGTTCATGGCGGGAAAAGGATCGACTCCGACAAACGAAACCCCATGCCTTTCAGAAAAGTGGAAGAGCGCGGTACGGCATGCCGTTGCAGAATGCGATCGTTTGGGACTTGATTTGACGGCGCAGAACGCTGCGGGCTGGAGCGGTGCGGGAGGGCCGTGGATTACACCGGACAAATCGATGTTTTGGGTCGAGACGCATGAGGAACATGTCGAAGGGGGCCAGAGTGTGAGAATGCCGGCTCTCCCGTCTTGGCCCGAGAAGGGGGAGACGTTTTACAGAGACATTGCGATTCTGGCCTTTCCGACACCATCGGCCATCTCTGAGGCCGGACCTCTCCCTGATCCTGTCCTTACCGCATCGCGGCCGGTCGAGGGGCTTGAACGGTTAAAACGCAAGAGTGTGAGTCGTGACCTTTACCGGAAGGACAAAGAGGCGGATACGGTGAGGATGGACGCCGACGAGGCACGTGTCGAATGGATCCAGTTCGCGTTTCCGGAATTCGTGACCGTACGCTCTCTGACGCTTGCGTCGATCGGCGGATGTATTGAGCCGGATGCGCATAAGCCGCTTATTCAAGAGAGTCAAGATGGTGCGACTTTCGCCAATGTCGTCCAGCTCGCCACGTATGCTTGCATGTATAACTGCGAGCTTGACGACGTGACCCACGCGCTTCCGACCACGCGCGCGAAGTATTTCAGGTTGGTCTGGCCCGGTCCGCATAAAGTCAGACTAACGCGTGCGGCGTTTGGCAGCAGGCCGGCACTGACGGGTTTGAAGGGGTTGACGGGCGAAGTGGGCCGTACGTTTGTGGATGAGCCGGAATTGCCGCATGAGTCGGAGAGCTGCGTCGATCCCCTGAGGATTAGGGATATAACCGACAAGAAAAATGAACGGGGTGAACTGGTCTGGAAGGCGCCTTCCGGGAATTGGACGGTCCTGCGAGTCGGTTATCGGAACAAGCGACGACAAAATATGCCCGCACCGAAAGAAGCCTCGGGACTTGAGTGCGATAAATTCGATCCCGAGGTCGTATCGTTCCACTTTGACCAATACATGGGCTTGATTCTGAAAGAGGCGGATGCGTGTGGGGCGACGTCTGTGAAAGGTATTCTGTTGGATAGCTGGGAAGCTGAGACACAGAACTGGACGCATCGCTTTCCTCAGGAGTTTAGCAGGCGGAGGGGGTACGATCTTATTCGCTGGTTACCGGCCTATGCGGGGTATATTGTCGGTAACCGCGACCAGACCCAGCGCTTTCTGCGGGATGCCCGGCAAACGGGCAATGATCTGCTGGTTGATAATTTCTTTGATGTTCTCGCCCGGCGTGCACATGAGCGGGGGTTGGTGTTCTATTCGGAATCCGTGGGGGGGGCAGCGGCGCAGGTACGATGGTCGCCGATGCCGTTGAGCATTACTTTCACGTGGATATCCCGATGAGTGAGGCGGGACGGCCTATGCGCGAGGCGGTATCGGCCGCGCACCTCACCGGGCGATCTGTCGTTGCGATGGAGGCCCACACGTCACGCGCCGCGTGGGAACAGACACCCAGTCAACTCAAAAGCGATGAGGATTTCTTTTTCTCGGTCGGGATCAACAGAATCGTTTTCCATACGTATGCGCACAACGCAACCCCTGAGCGGCTCTGTCCCGGCCCGGCCTTTTGGAGTTACGGCGTGCCGTTCAGCCGTGGTCAGACGTGGTGGAAGACGGGAAAAGAATGGATCAAATATCTCGGGCGCTGCCAGTTCCTGCTGCAGCAGGGACAGGCCGCGGCCGACGTTCTCGCCTGCTATGGCGAGGAAACGTCGGGACCCTTGGTCAACGTGTATCAGCCGGTGGGCGTCTCTAGTTTCAGTAACGGGCTGAAAGGTCTTCCCGAAGGATATGAATATGATCTTCTGCCTGCGACATTCCTGATTCACTCCCTGAAGGTGAATGCCGACGGGACGTTGTCGGGGGCTGCGGGCTCGCGCTATCGGTTGATCGCCCTGTATCCGTCTGATCGTTTGACCCCCGAACTGTTGCGCAAGGTCCGGTCGTTGGTTGCCGAGGGGGCTACTGTTCTTGGACGTCGGCCGATAGCCAGTGTCAGCCTGTCCGGTTATCCCGCGTGCGATGAGGAGGTCCGACGGCTTGCCGCAGAATTGTGGGGCGGATGTGACGGTACAACCGTGCGGGAAAACGCTTACGGAAAAGGGCGTGTGTTGTGCGGCATGACGCTCGAAGAGGCTTTGGAACGGTTGGCGGTTCCGCCTGATTTTCGCTATCACGCTCGCGACAAAAACGCGAAGGTCAGCTATGTCCACCGCCGGGCTCGCGAGGCGGATATCTACTTCGTCAGGCGAGTGACGGGCGCGTCCAACCCGGATGAGGACCGGCTGGGGTTTAGGGTGATCGGAAAAGTTCCGGAACTTTGGGATCCTCTCACCGGCGAGAGGCGGACGGCAAAGGCCTATGTGCAGGAAAACGGCATGACGTGGATTCCTTATGAACGGTCTGTGCCCAACTCGACGCAGTTCGTCATTTTTCGCCGGCCGACCGATGTGTCCCGAGGAAAAGCGTCGCGGAATCTGCCGCATTCTGAAAACTTGGAAGAACTGAAGGGCCCATGGTCATTGTCTTTCAAAGGACTTGATGCGCCTGAGCGGATTGAATTGTCCCGGTTGATCGATCTTTCCACGTCCGACAGCGAAGCGGTTAAATTCTTTTCGGGAGTGATAACCTATACGCAAACCTTTGACTGGAGACGACCTGTTCCGCCTTGCGTCAGACTCGGGTTGGGAAATGTGTGTACAACCGCTGAGGTTTTTTTGAACGGGAAAGCCTGTGGCGTCGCATGGACGAGGCCTTACGAAATCGATATCACACAGGCATTGAAAATCGGAAAAAACACGCTTGAGATCCGTGTTGCCAACACGTGGGCGAACCGCCTTATCGGTGATTTAAGAAAGCCGGAGAAACAACGGAAGACATGGACAACGTTTGCTGCGTATACGGCCGATACCGATGTCGCAAAATTCCCTTCCGGTCTTATGGGCCCGGTGTTCATTCTGGGCGTGAATGCGCCGTGACGGGTTCGCAGTCGTTTTTCATTGAAAGATGCCGCTGGATTGTTCGGGGATTCGTGATTCAGGAAAACGTTTTGGAGAGTCGGACTTAATAAGGAGAAAGGATGAGAAGGACCACTTTTTCTGTTTGGGTGGTATTGGTTAGCTTGCTTGCCGGCCTGTCGTTCGGCGATTTGTTTAAGGATGGGGATACGGTTTGTTTTCTGGGGGACAGCATCACGAACGGCGGTCGCTATCAGGGAATGATCTATGATTATTACCTGACGCGTTTTCCGGGATGGACGCTTCATTTCGTGCATGCGGGACGGTCGGGTGATTCAGCCGGAGGTTCGCTTAGCCGGTTGAAGGAAGATGTGATCGACAAGAGGCCGACTGCGGTTGCGATCATGTTCGGCATGAACGATGTGGGTCGTGGCAACTATGTTGCCGAGCCTAATGAGAGTCAGAAGGCTTCACAAAGACGGAGTTTGGAAGGCTACAAGGTGAACATGGAGAAACTCATCGGCCGAATCCGTGCTGAAGCGTATGAGCCGAAGCTGTTCTGCATTACGCCGTCACCGTTTGACCAGACAATGATCAACGACCGCAACAACAATCAGCCGGGCTGTAACGATGGGCTCGGAAAATGTGCGGAAATCGTGCGCGGGTTGGCCGCAAAGAACAACGGTGTTCTCGTGGACTATTACGGACCGATGACGGCGCTTAATCGTGAACGGCAAAAAAAGGATCCGACGGATACGATCATTGGGCCGGATCGTGTACATCCGGGGGCTGCGGGGCATTTGATGATGGCATGGTTATTCCTGAAGGCGCAAGGTGCGCCGTCGTTGGTTTCAAAGGTCGTTGTGGACGCATCGGCGGGGCGTGTTGGCGAAGCTGTCAATGCCGAGGTGTCGGCGGTGTCGAAAAAAGCGGGAGGAATCAGCTTTATCGTTTTGGAAAAAGCGTTGCCGTTTCCCGTGGATAGTGCCGCGGAAATGATGCTGAAACTGTTGCTGATCGAACGTGATTTGAATCAGGAACTGCTGACGGTGTCGGGCCTCGCGTCGGGATGCTATGCGTTAAAGATTGACGAGGCTGTTGTGGGTCAGTATACGGCGGACGATCTTGCGCATGGAATCAACCTCGCTTTTAATGTGGCGACGCCGCAATATCGGCAGGCGCAGAAAATCGCTAAAAAGAATGATCAGCGCCGATTGGCGGAATGCGAATGGCGCGGACTTCTGAACACGCGCCGTTGGATGATCAGTCACTACAAAATACAGGTGGACGATCCGGCTGCGGTGCAGGCGCATTACGACCGGTTCACGGACAAGAAGGCGTACAGCGCTGTCATGGCGCTCAACTACATTAAGAACTGGCCCCGCTATGATGCGATCATCAAGCAAGCGGCCGAATACGAGAGAGACGTGCTTCAGAACCGTATGCCGACTCCTCATGCATATGAGGTTCTGCCCGTATCGAAGGCACAATAAGGTTGTCGGTTGCATGAATCGTAGGCGGCGAGGACATTCGGCCTGTCGGTTCGTGTCGGAGAGATCAACGCAACGTTGCAGCCTTTGAGACTATTCAAGCAACGCGGCTTGGGCGCGCATCAGGTCGTGAAGCGTAAAGACGCCTGTGACGGGGGCGTCCGCGGATTTCGCAACAAGAAAAAGGCCGGAAGTTGATGCGATCATCTGCGGTTCAACCTCCTGAAGCGACTGGTGTTCAAGAAAGATGATGGGATGTTCAAGTTCGGGCTCTGTTCCGCTTGCGAGCGCATGCAGGACAACATCGCGCGTCACGATGCCGCGTAATGTGCCGTCGAGCACAACCGGAAAACAGCGATAGGGGTATTCGGCGAGAGAGGCTTTCAACGCTTTGGGCTCAAGACTGGTGAGCGCAACGACTCTTTTGTTGGCAAGTGCTGCGACCGGCATGTTGTGCCAGCCGGAAAGATCTTGCGGCGGCGCGATTTTGTGAATTTCGTGACCGTCCTGAAGAAGGACTTCCTCGTAAAAATTGCTGTGGCCCGCGAGTCGGGCTATGGCTTGGCTGATGAGCGTTCCCAGCATGAGCGCGGGGACCATGCCGAATTGATGCGTCATCTCGAAAATCATCAGAATCGCGGTGAAGGGAGCTCTCACGACAGCGCCGAAACAGGCGCTCATGCCGGTCGCAGCGAGAACCAGCTGATCGGCGGTGGTGAGATGCAATATGTCCTTGGAGAGTCCGCCGACAACGAATCCGCACATGGCCCCGATAAACAGCGTTGGGGAGAAGATTCCTCCGCAGCCGCCTGTGCCATAACTGGCGATCGTTGCAATGAGCTTTGCAATGGCCAGAACGGCCGCGATTTTCCAGCCGATGCCGTGCACGAGCGCGTCGGATAAATCTTCATAACCGAGTCCGAAGACGCCCAGCCGATGGCAGGAGAGGTACACTGAACAGCCGAGAACCCAAGTAACGAGTCCGCCCGTAAGCGGGCGTGCCCACGCGGGGATTTTTCGCACTTTTCGCATCTTAAGCCGTAGGTCAAGTGAACCGCGTTGGAAGAGAACACCGGCAAAAGATCCCAAGAGTGCGGTTGCCGGGACAACGATGTACATATTCCACGAAATCCCGGTGATGGCCGGCATGGCGAACGACGGTTGACTGCCGACGAGCGCATAAACAACGAACGCTCCGCATACCGACGCCAATACGACACTGCCGAGCAATCGGCTGTTTAAGTCGCCAAGAATCTCTTCAAGAACGAAACTGATTGCGGCCAGCGGCGTATTGAACGCGGCGGCGAGTCCGGCGGCAGCGCCAGATGCGGCAGCTTGACGGCGGCGTCGGTAGGGAATGCCCAATATTCCCGCCACATTGGATGAAAGTCCGCCGGTGATGAACACGGTCGGACCTTCGCGACCCAGACTTGCGCCGCCCGCTAAAGCGAGCACGCCACCGACAAATTTAACTAAGACCGCACGATAGGAGACTACGCCAAGATCCTTCCAATATGCCGCTTTCAATTGCGGTATGCCGCTGCCAGCCGCATCGGGACGCAGTTTCGCCATGAGAAGACCTGATGCGACGGATGTCAGCGTGATGACCAATAAACTTCCGAAGACAAATCCAGAGGTGCTCAGTTTCGCCAGATTCAGCCATGTCAGGTTGAACAATTTGTTGACGGTGACCATGAAGGCCACTGTCGCCAATCCGCTGACCACGCCATAGATCGCCGTTAGAGTCGGGAGCCTGATTCGCTCCGGTAACAGTTCGTTTAATCGCCGCATGGGACATAACAATGACAATCTTTCGGGGAAATGCAAGGCGCGATGTCAAAAGCCGGCTCATGAGGAGCGATGCGGTTTCACGCATCGTTTCACAGCGTGATGCTCAATACAGGACCGGGCGGAAGAAATCCGGTCGGCATGCGGCCCAAAACGGCGGTGATCGAGCGCCGCGCACTGTTCGCAAAAAAGAGGGTTGAGTTCGCATAAAGTAGATTGCGGGAGTTCGTCAGGAGCCCTTACAGTAAAAATACGTTGGATGACAGGGTATGGTATTGAACATGAAGGAGGGCACGATGACACGGATGCAGAGCGGCATCATCGCGGTGGCGTTGGCCGCGGCGGCAGGGCTGGCGGACATCTCCGCGCTCTTTACCGAGCCGGTGCTTGTCGATGCGGCGTGCGGCAGTAAACATTGGGCAAACGTGTATACGAATGCTGTGCCGCTTGCGTGGGGCTGGGAGTCAACGAATGTCGTGCGCGCGGAATTGGTGATCAACGGTATGAACGGTTCATGGGTGACGAATTTCACAACCGCCGCGTCGAATTGGCTTTGGCACGTTTCCGAAGAGGCTGTGCCCGCAACGGAAGACGTATATACGCTCCGGCTGTCGTTTTACGATGCGAACGATGCCATGGTCGGTGCAGTGACGTCGCGGCTGGCTGTGGTGACAGGGGCGTTTGGTGAAACGCTTGTCGATCCCGTGATGACGAGCCGGTCGTGGACGAAAGTCCGAAACAACGTGGTCATTCCCTATCATGCGCTGTGGGCAGCGGCCGGCACGAATGCCGTCTCTTCGCAAATCGTGATCGATAAGATTGGCGGCGCGGTGCAGACCAACGTGTTCACCGACGTTTCCGGCTACATGGGATGGAAAGTCCGAAACACCGGATGGGGTTACGGCACGTTCGATTTGTCGCTCACGTTTGTTGGCGTGACCAACGCATGGACGGCGGAGCTGATGCGCCCCATGGACGGGACGGCGGTCAGCATCCGGTGACAAGAAGGAATCGGGAAACCGGACGTGTCTGATTTTTGATGGGATCGATTGCGTCGACAGAAAAAGGAATTTGACGATGAAGTCGAGATTAAACACAAAGACGGCAATGCTGTTGGGCGTCGGATGCCTCGCACTGAGCGTGTTGGCGGACGATGCGACGGTGAGCGATGTGACGGTGCGGCAACGCTGGCCCTGGGACAGGAAAGTCGACATCGACTACCTGCTGACGGCTGAACCCGGCGAACCGTTCGACGTCTCGGTGACGGCGCGCAACGGCAATCAGGTTTTGACGCTGCCGGGCGCTTCGCTGTCCGGCGATCTTTACAATGTGGAGCAGGGGCAGCGACGGATCGTCTGGGATCCGGCGAAAACGGGGTATACCAACGACACGCTGTCCCATTTCGGCGTCAGTCTGACACCCGCCAAAGCGCCGCTCTATTTGATTGTTGACCTGACCAAAACGACAGGCGCGGAGGGCCTGTTCGAGTATCTCTATGCTTCGGATCTGACCGGCGGTGCCTACGGAAGCGTTGAAACAAACCCGGTGACGGGCGTCGAATCGCTCGTCTGGACGGGGGTGACGAACACGACGGCGTACGCGACGACGAAATTGGTTTTGCGCCGCGTCCCCGCCGGATCGTTTATCATGGGGTCATGGGGCGGGTATCAGCCGGTCACGCTGACGCGAGGCCTGTATGTGGGGGTGTTCGAGGTCACGCAAGCCCAATGGTACAGCATCATGAGCAATTCGCCGTCTCTGCATACCGGAAACGATGCCTATCCCGTCGAGCAGGTTTCGTTCGCCATGGTGCGCGGTTCGAGTGTCGGAACGAACTGGCCTTCCAGCCATGACGTGGACGCGACCTCGTTTCTTGGCAAATTGCGCGCGCGGACGGGGCTGTCTGGCTTTGATCTCCCGACTGAAGCGCAGTGGGAATACTTCTGCCGGGCGGGCACGAGTTCGTATTACTACGAAGGTGTCTCCACGAGTTCC
>CAZTDL010000119.1:0-9566 GCA_964612775.1 uncultured Lentisphaeraceae bacterium | reverse complement strand
CGGAGAACAGGCTTGCGTTCGGTTGAGCGTTTCTGGCGCTCGATCTCAATCTTAAAACCGTACTTGTCGGCGATTTTCTGCGCGACATCGATTTCCACACGCTGATTAATCGATGCAAGGATATTCAGTTGCATCAGATCCGCGATCAACCGGTTTGGGCGCAGGCCCATCTTTTCGGCTAAATCTTTTACCACCACCGCGCCGCGCAACAGGAGCACACGGTCAGGAGCGATGGTCTGTTGTTCCTGCGGTTGTTGGAGCGGCGGGCGTTGCCACGGTTGACCGGGACGCTGGACTTGGGCGGCGGCGGCACGGTGCGGCGGTGGCGGAACGCCACGCGTCGGCATCCGGTTCGTCTCCTTGTCGCGTCCGCTCTTCTGAACTTGCGTGCGAGTGGGTTTGGGAATCTCGCGGGGGCTGTCTTTGGCGATCCGCTCGATGAAGGCGGCGGCGATCTGTTCTTCCGGCTCCAACTCCTCCTCGACGACATAACGGGCGGGTTTCGGCTTCAAAGTCCCCTTCGCGGCATGGAGGGTTGTCGTCGCGGCGGTGTCTTTGGTTTCCGTCTGTTGTGCCGCAGGCGCTTTTTCAACGGGCGTCTCGGTTGAGGCCGCGGACGTTTCCACGTCCGCGACGGGGGGCTGAGCCGCAGCGGCCGCCGCCGTTTCCACAGGTGTCTCGGGGGATGGAACTGCGGGCGCCTGTTCCTTAACGGCTGTTAAAACAGGGACTGCGGGTGCGGCCGGAACCGACGTTTCTTGCGGCGTCACGGGCGTCTCGCGGGGCTCAGGCTTCTTCAACTGGATGCCTTTCGCCTTTGCGTCCATCTCGATCGCCCGGGCGCGATTCGCCTCCAGCACGGCGCGATCGGCCTTCATCTGCGCCGCAGACCGCGAGGCCTCCGATGCCAGTTTTTCGGCGCGCATCGCGGCACGTTCGGCGTTTTCACGCTCGATGTCCGTCGACGACCTTTTGCTGAACAGCTCCTGAAGGCGCGACGCATCCTGTGCGTCAAGCTGCGACAACGGCGAATAGGCTTCGATGTCTAACGCGTCCGCCTGCTTGAGGACCTCCATGCTGGAGGTTTGCATTTTCTTCGCCAGTTCGCATACTCTCATAATACTCTCTTACTCCCCCGCTTCTTCCACCACGCCGCTCGCCGCCTGGGCCGCTGCCCAGATTTTACGCGCCGTCTCCTCGTCGAGGCCTGTTACTTCCTGCAAATAAGGAATTTCCGCCTCGATGATGCCGTCCGTTGTCAGGAATCCGTTCGCCACCAGGGTTGACGCGGTCTCCTCGCTGAGATCCAACACTTCCGCCAACTCTTTTGTGGCCGTCTCGCGCAATTCCTCAAACGAAACCTCTTCGCCTGATTTCTGTATGTCGACGCGCCACCCCGTGAGTTTAGAGGAGAGGCGCACGTTCTGACCGCGTTTGCCGATTGCCAAAGAAAGCTGATCTGGCGCGACGGTCACATGCACGGTTCGCAGATCGTTCGGATCGATCGTTATGCCCTCGAGCCGCGCGGGTGCCAAGGCCTGCGTCACGTATTGCTTGATATCGTCGCTCCACCGCACAATGTCGATTTTCTCGCCGTTCAGTTCACGCACGATGTTGCGGACGCGCACTCCGCGCAATCCCACACAGGCGCCGACGGGGTCCACCTTCTCGTCCAGCGTTTTCACCGCGATTTTTGAGCGGAACCCGGGATCGCGGGCGACACCCATCACTTCCACGATGCCGTCTGCGATTTCGGAAACCTCCAAGCGGAATAGGGTTTTCACAAATTCGGGGCAGGCGCGGGAAAGCACCACGGCCGGACCGTTTGCGGCGGCCTGCACACGGAATACGTAAGCGCGGATCCGGTCGCCCACGTTGTATTCCTCGGTCGGTATGCGTTCTTTCGCAGGCAGGATCGCCTCGGTCTTGCCCAGTTCAACGATCAGATCACGGTGCGCAATCTGCCGGATTGTGCCGCTTACGATGTCGCCGATACGGTCCTTGTACTCGTCGTACACGTTCTTGCGCTCGGCTTCGCGGATCTTTTGCAGAATCATCTGTCGCGCGGTCGAGGCGGCGATGCGGCCCAAGTTGGCCGGCGGGATCTCGATGTCCATCGTGTCGCCCGGCTTCGCGTCCGGCTTCAACGCTTTGGCTTTGCGCAGGGACAGAAAACCGAGCCCGGTGTCCTCGTCGGAGACGACGACGGTGTCGAAAGCTTTGATCGTCAGCGTCTTGCGGTCAATTTCCACACGCAGGTCGTTCGACACCTCCATGCTTTTGCGGGCAACTTGCTGAATCGCCGATTCGATTGCCTGGATAATGATCTCCCGATTGACTCCGCGATCACGCTCCAGATAACTGATAATCGATAGCAATTCGTTGTTCATCGCTGTACCGCCTTCCGCTTCATGGTTCTACCAACAAAAAAGAGCGGGGAAACCCCCACCCTTTCTATTTCATAAAAAAAAGTTAATTCATATTAGCTTATATGGCAAAGCCTGTCAATGGACAAAACCCGGTGGCAACGGGGGTAAAAACACGTCTAATTTCGGATAGACCGCAATGAGGTTTGCCCATTGGATGAACCCTGCGGGAACCTGCCTGTCGCAGCCCCATGCTGGCTGTCAAAAGCGAGGAGGGTCCGTCGGCCGGTCCGTCCGGGGAATTGACAACGCCAAATGACTAGAATGTATGGGTGAAAACCCGCACTTGCGAAATGTCCCTTAAAACGTTACTTTAATAGTGATGGATAGGGGTTGACAATCGCATTGTTTGTGGCTGATTGCCAAATTAGAATGGAGAATATGATGATGTCTTCTTTGCGTCGCCGTGATTTTTTAAAAAGAGCGGGAGCTCTCGCGGCTTTCACTATTGTGCCGGCACGTTTGTTGCGGTCTGAAACCGCGCCCAGCAACCAGTTGACCCGCGCCTTGATCGGTTTCGGCGGTATTGCCCATTCGGGAAACCATCTCGGCTATAAGGCGACCCGGCTTGTCGCGCTTTGCGATCCCGATGCCAAACGGGTCCAGGACGGTATTGTCCAAGCGGAGAAGAATGGGTACGGCAAAATATTCGCATGCAAAGACTTTCGTGAGATTCTTGCGCGTCCCGAAGTGGACATCATTCACATCTGCACACCTCCCCATTGGCACGGTCTCATGTCGGTCATGGCGGCTCAGGCCGGAAAGGATATCTGGTGCGAGAAACCCATGACACGCACCATCGGCGAGGGTCGCCGAGCCATGGAAGCCGTCAAAGCCAATGGCCGTATTTTTCGGCTCAACACGTGGTTCCGTTTCCAGAGCGGCTTTTACGGCTTCGGCACCGAGGTGAAACCCCTCAAGAAGATTATGGAAAACAGGCTGCTCGGGTGGCCGGTCAAGGCGGTGGTTGGCAGCGTGACGGGATTCTCTCTCAAGTTCGGCTGGAGCGGTATGGTGAATGTCCCGCCGCAACCGGTGCCGGACACCTTCGATTACGACCTTTGGCTGGGACCGGCGCCCTATAAGCCCTATCATCCCCATCGGACGCACGGCACCTTCCGCGGCTATTGGGACTATGATGGCGGCGGCTTGGGTGATATGGGACAGCACTATCTCGATCCTGTCCAGTACCTGATGGAAAAGGATGATACCAGCCCGATCAAGATCGAGATCGACGGCCCGCCGCAGCACCCTGACGCGGTCGGCTCTTTCCGCCGTATCACCTACACTTACGCGGACGGGTGCCAGATCATTCTCGATGGCGACGATTCGCTCCAGGGCGTACCCTTTCTCGAAGGTCCAAAGGGTAAGGTTTGGCCTAAACTGAAGTCCGATATCCCGAATCTCGAACGTCTCCTCGCGGAACTTCCGGAACCTGCTTTGCAGCAGACCGATTTTGTGGAGTCGGTCAAACTGCGCCGTCCCTTCGCACTCAACGAGCAGAACGGTTTTCGCTCCGCTACGATTGTCAATCTGGGCATTACCGCCATGCGTTTGGGCCGCGGCTTCGAGTTCGATCCCGTCAAACTGTGCGCAGTCGATGATCCCGCAGCCGACCGGTTCATCTGCCAGCCGATGCGTGCGCCGTGGGTCATGTAATGAAGGAACTTTCAATGAAACACCGTTTAAACGTCTTTTTTATTGTCCCCGTGTTGCTTTCGGCAGGCGTGCTTTTCGCGGCAGAACCGCAGGGCGTTCCTGCGGCGCAGTGGGCCATTCAGCAGAAGGCCGCGCTCGACACGATCAACGACACCTCCCTCGCCGAATGCTTGAAACAGGGTTCGCCCGCCTTGGAAAGGCTGTTTGCCGAGTACAAGACCGGGGGCGTGTCTGATCCTCTCGCCTGTACCCGTATCGCGGCGCTCACGCAATATGTGATGAGACCCGCCGGGAAATCCATGCGTAAGGTCTATGCCGATGCGCTTCTTGCGGCAGCCCTGCGCGCTACGGATGCGGACGTCATCTGTTTCTTTCTCGATCAACTTCGCTGGTGCGGTCTGCCGCGCCAGGCCGAGGCGATCAAAGTCTTCGAGAAATCGACGGCTCCCGGCGTGTCCGCACTTGCGGCGATGACCGCGCAAGCCGTTACCGGCGACTGCGCGTCCAAAGCGAAACCCGTCAACGATATCGCCTGCGCAACGCTCAACAAAGAAATCGCCGCGTTGAAGCCGAAAGCCCGCACGGCGCGCCTGATTCAGGTTTTCGACGGTTCCGACACCGCACAAGCCGGTGTCGCGCTGGTCTGGGCACGTACCGTCGGCGGGAAGAAAGAGACCTTGCTCTGGACCGGTAAACTCGCGCGGGTCGCCGACCCCGTGCGCAAAACCATGTTGCTCGATATGCTGGGGATGCGAGGCGACAGAACCGCTTGCCGTGCCGTTGCAGCTTTGCTCGCGGATGCGGACGATGGCGTCGCCGCGGCTGCGCAGCGTGCGCTTCTTCGTTTGGACGCCGAGGCGTTCGCCGCGCAGATTCCCGAGTTGCTGAAAAACCTGCCGCCTGCCCGTCAGACGCTGGCTCGCGATGGCCTTCGCCAACTCAAGACCGGGCTCATCAGAACGGCGATTACGAAGCCCTATGATACGTTCAGCGAAAGCGGTAAAAAAGTGGCGCTCGACGTGATCAAAGATCGCCGTCTCAAAGAGGCGGCCGCTATTGGTCTGGCCGCCCTCGATGCGAAAGATGAGGAGGAGGTGATGGCCGGTTATCGCTTGCTGCGTGAAATCGCCACCGGGGATCACGCGGCGGTTTTGGTCGCCAAAACGCTTGAGACCAAGGGTCGTGTTACGCCGGAAGCCCAGACCACGCTGGCTGCGGCCGCGCGCCGCGATACGACCGGCGCCTACGTCGCCTTGCTCGTCAAGGCGCTTGCGGCGCTGCCGGATACGCAGAAACCGGTTGCGTTGGAGACGGCCGCCCGATTGGGGGGTGACGTCTTATTGAAGGCGGTCGCGGATGCGACGGCTTCAGCCAATGCCGATGTCTCTGTGTCCGCCGTGCGGGCACTCTCTGCGTGGCCGGATACGGCCGCGTTGCCGGCGTTGCTGCGTCTTGCCGTAACGGCACCCGATGCGAAGCGCCAGACGTTGGCCCTCCGAGGCGTGTCCAAACTGATCCATGTCCCGCAGGCCGATAAGAAGGCCTTTCTGCCTGTGTGGCGGACGATCCGTTGCCTGCCCGGTAACGACGAGAATAAAACGGTTATCGACGATTTCTTCAAAGAACGGGTCAATGTCGTGCTGGGTAAGGCGGTTACGGTCAATGTCCCAACGGAAGGAAACAATGTTCCGGCAAACCTTGTGGACGGCACGCTTGAAAAGGCGTGGCACGCCGGCAAGTGGCCGGCGCAGGCGCAGATCGACCTCGGAGACGTGCGGCGCGTCAGCGGCGCGCAGGTGACCTTCTACCATCAGGACGGACGCGCCTATACCTTTACGTTAGAGGTTTCCGAGGACGGTAAAACCTGGAAGCGGGTCGCGGGCAATACGGATGCTGTGAAACCCGCGACGGCGGAGGGCCTGAGCTATTCCTTTGCGGAGACGCCTGCCCGTTATGTGCGTCTCAACGTGCTGAAGAACAGTGCCAACTTCGCGGTCCATGTCCTTGAGCTGAAACTGTTCTCCGACATCGCGCCGTAATCGCGATTGACGGGCGAAAAGACGGTGCTTATCCTGCGGAGCCGATCTGTTTCTTTCCCGAACGATATTGGATGATTTGGACTTTCTCCATGGTGACAAGCCCGCCTGAGTCCGCTTCTTCAAACAGGCGGTTCAATGTCGGCAGGAAGGCGTTGATCTTGGCTTCTTCATCCGTGATCTCAATGATGATCGGCATATCCGAGGACAGGTCGAGAATCTTCGAGGTTTTGATTCGGCTGGCGGCCCCGTAGGCCATGATGCCGCGCCAAGCGGTTGCGCCGGCCAACCCCGCCGTTTTGGCTTCTCGAATGATCATTTCGTGAAGCGGTTTGTGTTGAACCTTGTCGGATTCCCCGATGAAAATCCGCAACAGTTTCGC
Source organism: uncultured Lentisphaeraceae bacterium (assembly GCA_964612775.1). Classification (GTDB taxonomy): domain Bacteria; phylum Verrucomicrobiota; class Kiritimatiellia; order RFP12; family UBA1067; genus DAOPZC01. Next base: position 3,063 of record CAZTDL010000119.1, on the reverse strand, counting down.
TTCGCCCGTGAGTCCCATCGTCCACCTAACCTTTCATCATCAGGCCGACCGTGTACAATCCCGGACAGAAGGTCGCTGCACACCCGATGACCGTCACCAGGAAATAGCCCGACGCATAGAGATATTCGGAATCTTGCACGAATTTGAACATCTCGTAAGTGAAGGTCGACATTGTCGTGAAGCCGCCGCACAGCCCGGTCGCGAGCAGTAGTCTCATGGTGGGGGACAGCGTTTCGGTTTTTACCGCAACTGCGGTAACGATGCCCAGAATCAGGCATCCGATCAGATTGGCCCATAGTGTGCCATGCGGAAACGTGATCGAGAAACGCTGTCCCAGAAGGGCCAGCATATACCGCAGGACCGATCCGATGAAGCCGCCGATTCCGACGGCAAGGAAGGAAGAAACCGTTTTCATTGTCGAGCGGCGGCAACGGCTTTATCCCCGCGCAGCACGTTAAACCCGTATGACCCGGAATCGATCGAGAGAACGACGGCTCGCGCTTCATTCCTGAGCGCGGTTATACCCTGAGCTTTGGCGAGAGGGCGGCCGCCTTCTGTGATGGTGTCTGCCGCGGATGCTGGGATATACACCGTGGCGGTCGTGTTGGGCGGGACGGTGATGTTCCAGCTAAAGCGTCCATCCCGGATAAACCACTCGCTGGCGATGAGACCGTAGGCTGAGCGATAGGAGGCTGCGACATGCGTCAGATCCCCCACCGGCAACGGGCGCATGATGATGTGTTTGAAACCGGGCAGGGCGGGATCGGACGCAATGCCTGCGAGCGTTTCGTAAAACCAGATCACGAGGTCGCCAACCAACATGACATGATTGCCGGAGTTCATCGCGGGATCGGCGGTGTCGCCGTTCCAGAGTTCCCAGACCGTCGTCGCGCCCTTCTCAACCATATAACCCCAGCTCGGATAGGTTGTGTTGGTGGCAAAACGGTAGGCGAGATCGACCCTGCCGCCGTCGGTGAGCACGCCGTTGAGCCACTGGCCGCCAATGAGTCCTGTGCCTACATGCCCTTTTGTTTCTTTCGTGATTTTGTTCACGAGATGATCGAACACGCGGCCGCGTTCAGCCTGAGGGACCATGTCGAAAGCCAGCGGCAGCACACATGCGGTTTGCGTGCCGTTGTCGTAATAGCCGACGTCGGCCTTGAAATACTTGGCGTTCAGCGCGGTCTTGAGCGTTTCGGCCCGTGCGAGATAGCGTTGGGCGTCACCGGATTTGCCGAGTATGGTCGCGTATCGCGCCATCAGTGTTAGGCAGCGGTAGAAGTAAGGCGTGGCGAGCATCGGGGCTGAGGTTTTTCGGGCCGGATCCTTGGAGTGGATCAGCGCGGGGTCTTCGGGCGGCACACACCAGTCGCCGTAGCGGTCTTTATCGATGATGCCGTCCTTGATGAAACCGCTCATGTGCTCGATCCATTTCGCCATGGTCGGATAGTGACGCTCGATGATCCGCACGTCGCCGTATTGGTCGTAGAGCGTGCCGGGGGCAAGAATCGCGGTGCTGGGCCATGTGACGTTGTCGCTGTAGAGCGGCCAGTAGGGCGGGCAGACGTCGGAAATGCTTCCGTTTTCTTTCTGCTCGTCGGTCATGTCCTGCAGCCATTTTGCGTATAACGTCGCGATGTTGAACATATAGCTTTCGCCTTTGGACTCGGCTGAGCGGTCGCCGAGCCATCCCTGCCTCTCATCACGCTGCGGACAGTCGGTCGGCATGCTGCGGTAATTATCGCGAACGCCCCAGCAGGTGTTTTTGTAAATGGCGTTGATTGTCGGCTGAGAGCAGGTGAATGAGCCTGCGGTCGCCACATCGTCATTCACGGCTTGTCCTTTGATCGTGGAGAGCGAAGGCGTTCCCGGGAAGCCCGTGACCTCAACATAGCGGAATCCGTGATAGGTGAATCGAGGCGTGTAGGTTTCTTTGCCCTCGCCTTTGAGCGTATAGACGTCCGTCACTTTAGCCCCGCGGAGATTGTCCATGTAGAGCGTGCCATCCGCTTTGAGCGTTTCCGCATGGCGCAACGAGACACGTGTGCCCGTCGGCCCCCGGACTGCGAGACGGCACCATCCGACCATATTCTGGCCCATGTCGAAAATGAACATGCCGGGTCTGGGTTCCGTTAGCTTGATGGGCGTGATCTCGCCCGTGATGCGGATCGGCTCGGCCATCTGTGACGACAGCGTGCCTGCGGGGGCGTCAACGATTTTCACCATGGGCCACGCGGCGTCATTGAAGCCGACTTCGGACCAGCCCTTCATTTCAAGCCTGGCGTCATATTCTTCTCCGTCGTACTCGTTGTTCGCGGTGATCGGACCTTTGTCCGTAAGACGCCATGTTCCGTCGCTGACGACGGTATCGCGCGTGCCGTCCGCGTAGTCGATTTCCAATTGCAGCAGCAATTTCGGGAAGCCGTAGTCGAGGGCGTTGACGCGGGGAGCGTAAAAGCGCCCGTTTCCAAGCCAGACGCCTAAAGCGTTGATGCCGTTCTTGATCTGTTTCGTCACGTCGTACGTCACATAGAAAACCCGTTTCGAATAATGCGTGAGCCCGGGGGACAAGACGGCATCGCCGATCTTTTCGCCGTTGAGGTGAAGTTCAGAGAGACCGAGTCCGCTGAAGTAAACGGTTGCCCGTGAAATCTTCTTCGTGGCGGTAAACTCCTTGCGCAACATCCGAGCCGCCAAGCGGCGCTCAGCCGCTTGGGTGACCACGCCCCACGGCTTGATGCCGACCGATCCCAATTCTTTGGCCGGCTTCCATGCCGAATCGTTGAACGCGGCCTGCTCCCATTGGGGAATCTCTTGGCCGTTCGACGTCCATTGCTTGTCCGTGACGAGGGTAAGCGGTGCGCCGCTCTTGAACGTGACGGTTAGCTTGCCGACCAGACCGGCGGGGTTCGGAGCGTCTCCGACGTTGTTAACCCGTACGGCGATCAGGTTCTTGCCGGGGCGTAAGAGCGTGGCGATGTTCATGCTGCTTGCTGAAGAAAAACTGTAACATCTCGTAAGTGAAGGTCGACATTGTCGTGAAGCCGCCGCACAGCCCGGTCG
>CAZTDL010000118.1:0-9569 GCA_964612775.1 uncultured Lentisphaeraceae bacterium | reverse complement strand
ACTGCGCATCCGTACCGCCCGTAATGGCGTTCAGTTGAAAACTCTCCAACTTCACCTTTAAACTAAGGATTTGATTGATCGCCTTAAACGATGCGTTGATCGGGCCGTCACTTGCCGCGACCTGCTCTACCAGTTTTCCGTCGCGCACAAGGCGGATCGTGCTCACAGGCGTAATGGCATTACTTGCCGTCACGTTGTAACGGTCCAACTTTACGCGTTCGGTTATCATCGTTTGCAACCCGTGCGCCAACGCCTCGAGATCGGCGTCACATACCGTTTTTTTACGATCCGCCAGATCCTTGAACTTCGCAAACAGCTCGTTGATCTTTTCCGCATTAATATGGAAGCCCAATTCTTGCAGTCGATTCTCAAACGCATGGCGACCGGAGTGTTTGCCCAAAACCATCTTGTTACGCGGTAGGCCGATTGATTCCGGCGTCATTATTTCATACGTCAGAGGATTAGCCATCACACCGTGCTGATGAATGCCTGCCTCATGCGCAAAAGCATTCTCCCCCACGATCGCCTTATTCGCCTGGACTTTACTGCCCGAAACATTGATGACGCACCGGCTGGCCGCATAGATCTTAGTGGTATCAATTTGTGTCTGAGCCTGGAAGAATTCATGGCGAGTATACAGCGCCATAACGACTTCCTCCAACGCCGTGTTGCCCGCACGCTCGCCGATTCCGTTGATCGTGCACTCCACCTGGTCTGCCCCGGCATAGACGGCGGCCAGCGAATTGGCCACGGCTAAGCCCAAGTCATTGTGACAATGAACCGAGAGTCGCGCACTCGAGATGTTCGGCACGTTTTTACGGATGTCGGTGATCAGTTGCCCAAACTGTTCCGGCACGGCATACCCAACAGTATCAGGGATGTTCACTGTTTTAGCACCCGCAGCGATCACGCCTTCAACGACGCGGTAGATGAAATCCCGTTCGCTGCGGGAACAGTCTTCCAACGAAAATTCGACATCTTCGCACAGGTTACGCGCATACTTGACCATGGCAACAGCCTGACCCAACACCTCATCCGGTTTCATTTTGAGTTTGAATTCCATGTGAATCGGAGACGTGGCCAGAAAGGTATGTATGCGCGGATGCGCGGCCCCTCGAACCGCAGCCCAAGCACAGTCGATGTCCTTAGGCAGAGCACGACAGAGGCTCGCAACAGAGGCGTTTTTCACAACGCCCGCAATGGCCTTCACGGACTCGAAGTCACCGGACGAGGCAATGGCAAAACCTGCTACAATGACATCGACACGCAACGCCTCAAGGTGCTCAGCCACCAGCAGCTTATCGCGCAGATTCATCGTGCAGCCGGGGGACTGCTCGCCATCGCGCAGGGTGGTATCGAACACATAGATGCGTCGCATGTTGTGGCTCTCGTTCATTCCTTGTACCTCGTTGTACAGCCCTGATGGGCTGCGTTGTTCTCGTTTCTTGGGACTCTCCGCACCGCCCCCCGTGTCATCGCACCCTTTCGCGGAAAAACAAAAACTCCCGCGGAAATCTGCTGCGACGTTCCACGGGAGTTCTGGTTTTGCGTTTGGACTTTAACAACTATACGACAAAACCCCCGTGGCCGCTAAGCAACCCAAGGTCGGTAAGTCGAAGTTCAAACGCTGGAAATCCGCTTTTCATTGTTTAAATTATTTCATAACCGCACGTTTGGACGCAAGTGGTTTCTTACCGAATTTCGCGTTCTCAATCGATATGCTTCACAATGAAGTTTTCTCGAATGTAGCGGATGGCATCCTCCAGCGTCGGCAGAATTTTTGTGCAGTACCTAACCATCCATGGCGAACAATCGTTAAACTTGAAAGGAGAGAAGGCAACCACGAATTTACCGAGATCATGGGCCGCGAAAAAAACTTCCATCGCCGTACCGATCGATGTCTTGCTGTAGTTGACCAAAAGGATATCCGCCTCACGAACATCCTGCAGATCAAATTCCACGATCTCATTCGCGCTGTCCACTTCCCGATCCTTGAAATTACGACGCATGGGATCCAGCAATACGAAATGATCCTTTAACTGCACTTTGGAACGCTCGCGCCAAGTTGCCGCGCATGCCGGATGCTCGTCCATAATCGGCCCGCTTAGGTAGATCTTCTTTTTTGGATTCATGACGCAAACACCTCGGCGCATGCAATAATAAAAAAGGAATAATGGAATCACGTTAAATGAATCAGCGCCGTCTTCCATTATTCCTTGGTGCCCCCCGCGGAACAGACCCATCGGATCAGGGGACCTTAAACATCGCCGTCAACTTCGCCACCTCATCGCGCGTAGAGGTCTGCAGACCAGTGTTGGAGACATCGCAAAGAATGTCTGCGATCCAAGAACCGATCTTCAGCATCTCAGGCTCCTTCATGCCTCGCGTCGTAACCGACGCCGTACCAATACGGATACCTGAGGTAACGAACGGGCTGTTCTTATCGAACGGGATCGTGTTCTTATTGCAGATGATGCCTGCTGCGTCGAGAGCGGCCGCAGCTTCTTTGCCGGTCAGTCCGTTCCGAGCGACATTGACCAACATCAGATGATTGTCCGTTCCGCCCGAAACGAGGTGAAAACCGCGCGCCGAGAGCGTGGCGGCAAGCGTCTGACAATTTGCCACAATCTGGCGCGCATAAACCTTAAACTCCGGCCTGAGCGCCTCACCGAAACAGACGGCCTTGGCAGCGACAATATTCTCGAGCGGCCCCCCCTGCAGACCGGGGAAGACAGTCTTATCAAGAGCCTTCGCGAACGATTCGCGACATAAGACCAACCCGCCGCGAGGCCCGCGAAGCGTCTTATGCGTCGTGGTCGTCACGAACTCAGCGTACGGCACAGGATTCGGATGCGCCCCGCCCGCGACAAGACCGGCGATGTGGGCCATATCCACCATTAACATCGCGCCACACTGATCCGCAATTGCGCGGAAACGAGGAAAATCGAGGATGCGAGGATAGGCGCTGGCACCCGCAACGATCAGCTTAGGTTTACTTTCCATCGCCAGTTTTTCAATGGCATCATAGTCGAGCATCTCGGTTTCAGGCGAAACGCAATACGGAACGATGTGAAACAGGCGGCCAGAAAAGTTTACGGGGCTGCCGTGGGAAAGATGGCCACCCTGGTCCAAACTCATGGAAAGAATGGTATCGCCTGGATTCAGCACCGAGAAATAGACCGCCATATTCGCAGAGCTGCCGCAATGAGGCTGGACGTTGGCGTGTTCAGCACCGAAAAGTTTCTTGGCGCGCTCAATGGCCAAAGTTTCCGCAGTGTCAACGGGGATACAACCGCTATACCATCGTTTACCCGGATAACCTTCCGCGTACTTGTTCGTCAACACGCTGCCGGAAGCCAAGCGCACGGCGCGGGTAACGGTATTCTCTGAGGCGATGAGGTTGATCGTACTGTCTTCTTGACGAATCTGACCGAGAATCGAGGCATGAACTTCAGGATCAACCGCGGCGAGGCCGGAAATTTCGGCAAGGCGTCCGGCGCGCTCCAGTTTGCAAACGCGGCGCGCATGCCGGTCCTCCTCCGAAAATGGCGTTTCAAGAAACGCACGGGTAATGGCGACAGCTTCGTCCGGGGAAAGAGTCCCCGCCATCACCAACACATTGGCATTGTTATGGGACCGCGTCTTTTTGGCGGTAACAGCAGAATTGCATAAGGCGGCGCGCACGCCGGAAAAGCGATTGGAAGAAATGCTCATCCCAATCCCCGTCGTGCAAACAAGAATAGCCACATCCGCCTTTTGCTCTACAATCTGCTCTGCCGCTTCAACGGCATAATCCGAATAATCGACTGACTCGGCCGTAAAGGTTCCCAGATCGGCAACAACATCCGAACGCGTCTTAAGAAAATCGCTGATCGCATTTTTAATGGTCAGCCCGCCATGATCACATCCAAGGACAAGTTTCATTTATGCTCCGAACAGGTATCTTGCGTGTTACAAAAAATGGAATTTTACAATAGCATAAACGGACGGCTCCAGCAAGGCCAACTCCCGGATCCTCGAGGGCAAATCAATCCCCCGAACGGGAAAAAATCGGGTTTTGGTAAAAACCACTTGCATGCTGCGGCCTGTAAGAGTACAAACAGGGGCCGTTTGTAGAGGAAAAGGAGGCGCCATGTTCACAATTTATCACTGGGAAGGCGGCGGCCTGAAAGAAGTGCCTGCCATCACCGGTGCGTGTTGGATCAATTTGGCCGATCCCTCTACAGAAGAAATTTCCCGTGTTCAGGAATTAACCCGTGTCCCGCGCGAATTTCTTACAGACCCGCTCGACAAAGATGAGCGTCCCCGTCTTGAGATTGATGAAGGCGTGACCTTGCTGATTGTGCATGTGCCTTATCACGAGCCCCACGAGAACCTTATTCCGTTTCACACCTTACCGTTGGGCATTGTTCTGACAGATGTCCACGTGATCACCATATGTAACAGGCTCACCCCGGTAACAAGCACCTTTTTGGACCAAATCCGCCGCGTCTGTCCACCGGAAGACCAATTCCGCTTTGCTTTTCAGATCCTCTGGCACTCCGCAATCCTTTATTTGCGATATCTGCGCGATATCCGGCAGCGTGCCGACATGGTCGAACAGGATTTGCACGAGTCGATTTCAAACGAAGCCTTAATGCGTTTGCTGAACATCGAAAAGAGTTTGGTCTATTTCACAACATCGTTAAAGGCTAATGACATTCTTATCGGCCGTCTCGAGCACACGCGTCAGCTCGAAATCCCGGACAAGGATCTCGATGTCCTGGAAGATGTCGCCGTTGAATATCGCCAAGCGCTGGAAATGGCGACCATCCACAGTAACATCTTAACCGGGACACTCGAAACGTTCGCGTCTATCATTTCCAACAACCTCAATAATGTGATGAAGTATCTGACGTCCATCACCATTGTGCTCATGCTACCGACCTTGGTTGCGAGCATTTACGGCATGAACGTTCACCTGCCCATGGAGAACAATCCGCATGCCTTTATTATTCTGATGGCGATTTCAGTTCTAATCGCTTCGGCCGTTGTCGTTGTGCTTGCCCGGCGACGTTTCTTCTGAAAGGTTATCGTCTGATATGTGTTTCCTAAAAAGCAAACACTCTTGGCTCGCAGCGCCCCTTCTTTGGCTGGGCGGCATTCTTGTCCTGATCCTTACCTGGTCTCTCGCCACACCTGCGTGGATCACGGCCCATTTCGACAACAAGGGATCGTCTCCCGTCGAATCGACCACAGTTGGGCTGTTCTTCGTTCAGATCGCTTTTCTATGGCTTTTGCCGCCCATGCGGCAATGTAAACAACGTCTGTTCTGGCTCGCCGATTTTTCTCTCATCACCCTCTTCGCGATCTGCCGCGAGCTCGATTGGCATAAATTGCTTATCACCGCATCGCATCTGCCCGGCACCACGCACGGCACACCTTTCAAAATGAAGTTTCTGACTAACCCCGGAAATCCGCTCAGCGACCGTCTGATCGTTGCGGCGTGCCTTGTGGCGGTCATTGTCATTTGTGGCGGAACGTTGCTTTATTTTCTCCGGCGTCTCATCTCGGGCTTATTCAAGCTACACCCCGTTTGCTGGTCGATAGGGTTTTTCGGCGGCACCTGCATCCTCATACAGATCGTCGACCGTCTTCCTGCTGTTTTGCGCCATGATTTCAAAATCGTTATCTCAGAGCATCTGCACGCCTTGACCCTTGCGCTCGAAGAAGGCCAAGAATTACTGCTTCCGCTGATGATCATTCTCGCGATCATCCAAGCGCACTTCATTTATAACGACGACGCGGACAGCCATGAGCCTTTCATCAAATTTAAGGAACTTTAAAAACAGATCCGTAATCGAGAGAAGCACATGCGCGTATTAGTCATAGAAGACGACGAGAAAATCCAAGCGTTTGTCAGCAAGGGACTCCGCCAGGACGGGCACACTGTGGACACGGCATCAACCGGTTCGGAAGGTCACAACTTATGGGAAACGAATCGGTACGATGCCGTAGTCTTGGACGTCATGTTGCCAGAACTCAACGGGCTAGCCTTGCTTAAGAAAATGCGCAACAGAGGCGATCCCACGCCCGTACTGGTTCTAAGCGCGAAATCCGACGTCGACGACCGGGTTTCAGGACTAGAGTCCGGTGCAGATGACTATATGATCAAACCTTTTTCCTTTTCGGAGTTGTCAGCCAGGCTGCATGCCATCACACGCCGAACGCAAACGCCATCGCCTAAAGGAAAGAGTGTCACGACGCTCACACTCTGCGACGTCAGCGTAGATCTGTTGCGTCGCACCGTCGTTCGCGGGGACAAGAAGATCGAGCTTCAACCGCGCGAGTTTGCGCTACTGGAGCTTCTCATGCGCAACCCCAACCGCCCGCTCACAAAAACGCTGATTCTCGAGCGCATCTGGGACTACAGCTTTGACCCGCAAACCAACATCGTCGATGTTCTCATCTGCCGCCTGCGCAACAAAATCGATGCCGGTTACACAAAAAAACTGATTCAAACGATGCGGGGAGTCGGCTATGTTTTCCGCGCGGATGAATAAAAAGTTCCGCTCGTTCGCGTTTTATTTGGGCATGGGATACCTGATCGTCTACGCCCTATGTACAGGGTGTATCTTTTTTCTCAACAGCCGGGTAATCACAAAAACCGCCCGCAGCTTTGACCGACAAGACGCACGGGCCGAAAGCGAAGAACTTGTTGAGCTGTTCAACCAGAACACAGACGGCAATCTGCTCGCGGAACAGGTTACGATGGAGCGATATCCGCCATCGTCCATTGTTATCGTACGTGTGCTTAATCAGATCGGCCAGGTCGAATATACGCTCACGTGGCCCAAGAAAATCGAATTGCCGGACTGGAGCACTTACGCCCCGAACGACAGATCCGCTCTTCCGTCCGCCGGCTTAAGCGAGTATTACATCAAATCGCTTCATCGACGCGTACAAGTCCAAACGACACGGCTTAAAGACGGGCGCATTCTGCAGGTGGGGAAAGGCTCTTTTCTTGAAATCGACCAAAAAAGCATGATGCTCCGAATGCTCCTTATCTTTGCTGCTCTCTCGACCCTGTTTTCCTTCATATCCGGCGTATTCATGATGGTCATCACGCTCCGTCCGATTCACCGCATAACGGCGGCCATGAGCCACATCATCGATACAGGGGCCTTTGAAACGGGGGCTCCGCCCGTCAACAGCTTGATTGGCGAATTGGACACGCTCGGGCATCTTTTCACGGTGATGACCGAAAAATATGCAGCCCTGATCCAAGCCATGCGACAGACCATGGACAATGTCGCGCACGATTTCCGCACACCGCTGACACGCATCCGCGGCGCATCGGAACTAGCCCTCAACAACAGGGAACTGCCGACCGAACTTTCTGAAACGCTGGCTGACATCATCGAGGATTGCGATAGAGCAAAATTACAGCTCCAAAACTTAATGGATGTCCGCGAAATGGAAAGCGGATTCGTCAAGCTCAACATCCAGTCATTCAGCCTCACCCAAGTTATTACCGAGATCATCGATCTCTATTCACTGCTCGCCGAAGAAAAAAACATTTCGCTGACAGCGGAATTTCCATCAGAAGAGATTATCGTCGAGGGAGACCGTTCGCGTCTGGCGCGCGCACTGGCTAATCTGGTGGACAACGCCGTGAAATACACGCGTAAAAGCGGGACCGTCACCCTTACGTTCCAAATTCATCCCGACACCGTTACGATTTGCGTCAAAGATAGCGGCATCGGCATCCCGGAAGAGGAACAGGGGCTGATCTGGCAGAGGCTGTTCCGCGGCAAGCAGGCACGCGAAGCGGAAAAAGGATTGGGGCTTGGTCTAAACATCGTTCAGGTGATCATCTCAGCTCACAAGGGCGATGTAACGCTGACAAGTTCCCCCGGACAGGGCACCACTTTTTGCGTGACCTTGCCCAAAAAAGCGAAACAGTATACGGCCTAAGTACGCTTTCCGTACCAGACGCGCCACAAAAAGAGTCCCTGTGCGGCGGCCGAGGGAACACGCGCTTTACGCGGCGCGCACGAATCCAGCAGTTCGCGAACCGCTTCGGGGCACTCTGCGCCTTCTCCCACACGCAGCAGGAACCCAACCATGCTACGCACCTGCTTATACAAGAATCCCTCGCCGCTTACGCGGAACACGACTTCCCTGCCGATTTTTCTGACAGTAAACGAGAAGATCGTCCGTACCGTGCTCTCAACCACACGCTGGGGATTTGCAGTGAACGACGCGAAATCATGACGGCCGATAAAATGCTGGGCGGCGGCACGCATGGCCTTCACGTCAAGCTGGCGATAGACATGCGTCACATACAGTCTTTTGTCAGGAAGCACCAGCGCGCCGTTCCATACGAAATAACGATATTCTTTACCTTCGGCTGACCGCCGGGCATGAAAATCGGGACGAGCCACCGTAACCTTCAAAATGCGGACATCATGCGGCATGCGTGCGTTCAAAGCACGGCAGATCGACTCGGAACTCATACGGGTCATCAGGTCAACATGCGCGACCTGTCCGCGCGCATGGACACCCTGGTCGGTGCGTCCGCTGCCGTGAATCTTCACATCATGGCCAACGATTCCTTTTAGCGTTTTTTCAATCGTCTGCTGCACGGTAGGCTGATGCGGCTGCACTTGCCATCCTGCGTAGGCGGTACCGTCATACGCAATCGTCAATTTGAATCGTCTCTTTGGGATCTCAACAGTCATGGACATGAAATCCCTTTACACGTACTTCGCGCCATCCGGCCGTTCAGAGATGCGCCGAAGCAACTTTTTCACATCTTCAGAGCGCTCTTTGCGACAAACCAACGTGGCGTTTTCAGACTGCACAACAACCAGACCGCTTACGCCAATCAACGCGGTGAGTCTGTTTTCCGAAATGACAATATTATTTTTAGCCTCCATCGGTTCACACGTTCCAACAACCACATTCCCGGCAAGATCTGCAGAGAAATGGCTGGAGATTGACGGCCAAGAACCCACATCGTCCCAACCGAACGAACCGCGCGCCATCACGATATTCTTTGCGTGTTCCATCACCGCATAGTCGATCGAAATCGCACGCAATGAGGGATACATGCGCGCCAGTATCGCGGCAAGTTCATCCTCCGTTGCGGAGGATGAGACTTCATCGGAGAGCGAAACCAAGTCGGGCGCATACTTGGCCAAAGCCTCGCGCATCACCTCACCTCGCCAGACAAACATTCCTGAATTCCAAAAAAACGACCCGCTCTCCACATATCGGGCCGCCGTACTGATATCCGGTTTTTCGACAAAACGAATCGCCTTGTTGAAAAGAGTCTTCGTGTGTGTCTCCAACACGTCTCCGGCCTCGATATAACCGAAACCGGTTGCGGGCCTATCGGGCTGAATGCCAATCGTCACGATCACATTTTTACTTGCCGCAACTTTCAAAGCATCAGACAACGTCGCGCGAAATGTCTCAACATCATCCATCAGTTGGTCTGCGGTAAGAATACAGGCCACGCCGTCAGGATCACGCTGCCGGACCAGACCGCAGGCAACAGCGATCGCGGGTGCCGTATCGCGCTT